>NZ_JBHUWW010000096.1:0-34935 GCF_042669755.1 Kitasatospora sp. NPDC057223
GGCCGCTACCCCGTGGCGTAGCGGTCGCCGGGGGCCCGGGCTACCCGGCGACGGCCAGCGCGGCGAGCGCGGCGCCGGCGCCGGGGTGGCCGGGGGCGAGCCGCAGCACGTCCTCGAAGGCCGCGGCGGCCCGCCCGTGCTCGCCGAGGGCGGCCGCTGCCTTGCCCAGCACCAGCCGGGCGACCAGCAGCTCCGGCTCCAGCCGGACGGCCCGTTCCAGCTCGCCGACCGCCTCCCGGTACGCACCGGCGCGGGCCAGGCGCAGGCCCTCGTTGTAGGCGATCCGCCCGCGCAGCCGCAGGTGCACCAGCGGCGTCAGGTCCTCCTGGCAGCCGGGGCAGCGCAGGGTGCCGGCCGCAGGGGCGAGCCGACAGAGCGGGCACTCCACCCCGTACCCGGCACCGTCGGACGGCCCGGCCTGCGGCGGGACGGTCATCGCGGCCCCGCCTCCTCCGGCCGCACCGGGCCGCTCGGCACCGCGTCGTGGTGGGCGTCGATGTCCTGCCCGGCGAGGGCGTAGCACTCGACGAGCTCGGTCATCCCGGCGTTCACCAGCTCGTAGTTGCCGGTGTCCAGCCCGTCGTCGACGCGTTGCAGGCCCGCCCTGATCTGCTGGGCGAGCGCCGGGCTGACCATGCCCTGCGCGACGAAGACCCGGCAGTACGTCAGCACCCGTACGGTGTGCCCGAGAGCCGCGATCGCGGCGTCCGCCTGCTCGGCGACGGCCAGCGCGGCGGTCTGGTCACCCGCGTCGCGGGCGTCGTCCAGCCTGCTCCGCAGCCGCTTGAGCTCGTCCAGGTCCTCGGGCCGCAGCAGGCGCTCGCAGCTCTGGATGACGGCGTTCAGGTACGCGCTGACGCCCCGGATCGTGGCCTGGGCCTGCTGGCGCTGGAGCGACTCGGCGAGCACCTGCTCCGCCGACCGGCCCCTGACCTGCCCGGCGGCCATGTCGTCCAGCTCGCCCAGCAGGTTCTCGGCGGCCCGGCGCTCCTGCGGGGTGAGTTCCTGCTCCCAGCGCTCGGTGAACTCGGCGACGGCGCGCCGGCGGTCGTCCACCTTGGCCCGCCACTCCGGGTCGAGGACGGTCCGCTCCAGGGTGACGCTCTTCGCCTCGCCGCCCCGGATCCGGACCTCCAGGGTGATGGTGCGGTCGGCGGACAGCCCGAAGGAGACGGTGATCGCCGTCCGGCCGGCGCCGTCCTCGGGCAGCCGCAGGGTGAGCGCCCCGATCAGCTCGTTCTGCTGCGCGACCTCGTGGTCACCCTCGTAGACCGCGACCTCCAGGCGCCGCCGGCCGCCGCCGGTGGCGTAGAAGTCCTTGTGGACGGGCTCCACGGTCGGGTAGTTGGTGTTCTTGGGGATGATGACCGCCATCCGGCCGTCGTTGAGTTCGATCCCCAGGTCCTTCGGGGTGATGTCGAACGGGTTCGCGACCTGCATCCACTCGCCGCAACCGGTGCAGGACTCCGCCCCCGGAGTGTTGAGCACGCCGCAGGCGGCGCAGCGCAGGCCGCCGGTGTCGGCGTCGGCGGCGGCCGCCGGTGCCAGCGACTCGCCGCACAGGCCGCAGGCGGCGGCGCCCGGGGCCGCGGCCGTGCCGCAGCGGGGGCAGCTGCGCACGGCGGTCGCGGCGGGGGGCTTCAGCAGCAGGGCCGCCGGGTCCTCGGCGCCGGCCGGCGCGGTGCCGCACTTGGGGCAGGCCGGCGTGGCCGGGTCGACCGGAAGGAAGCAGCCCTCGCAGGTCGTCCGGGGCTCGCCGAGCAGGGACACCCCGCAGCCGGCGCAGTCCGCGGCGGCGACCGGGTTGACCGTACGGCAGGACGGGCAGTCGAGTTCGGCGATCAGCGCGGACTGCACCGCCGCGCCGAGTGCCACGCACTGCATCGGGTTCACGCCCCGGCGGATCCGCTCCGGCCCGAACAGCCCGGCCAGCTCCCGCTCCACCAGCGGGATCGCGGTCGAGCCGCCGACCAGCAGCACCTCGTCGATGTCGCCGACCGTCAGGTTGGCCTCCCGGATGGCCTTGCGGGTCAGCTCGACCGTCCGGCCGATCCGGGGCGCCACCAGCTGCTCGAAGCGCTCCCGCTCCAGTTCGGTCTCCAGGATCAGCCGGCCGCCGCCCAGCCCGGTCAGGTTGAGGTCGGCCACCAGCTGACTGGACAGCTCGATCTTCGCGCCCTCGGCCGCGCCGTCGATTCTCGGCCGGTCCCGCTGGTCGGGCCGGTAGTCGTCGCCGTGCTCGGCGCGGATCTCGCGGAGCAGCTCCTCGGTGAGCAGCCGGTCGAAGTCGTCGCCGCCGAGCAGGTTGTCGCCCTCGATGCCGAGCACGGAGACCGAGCCCGGCATCAGCAGCAGGATCGAGATGTCGAAGGTGCCGCCGCCCAGGTCGTAGACCAGGACGGTACGGCCCTCGTCACCGAGATCGCCGGTCATCCCGTACGCCAGGGCGGCCGCCGTCGGCTCGTTGATGATCCGCAGCACCTGGAAGCCCGCGAGCCGGCCGGCCTCCTGGGTGGCGGCCACCTGGCGCTCGCCGAAGTACGCCGGCACGGTGATCACGGCCCGGTGGAAGACCTCGCCGGAGCGCAGCTCGGCGTCCTCCTTGAGCCGGCGCAGGATGATCGCCGACAGCTCGATCGGGGTGTACGCACGGCCGTTGAACCAGAGGTTGACGTCGCCGTCCTGGCCCGGCGTGACCCGGTACGCCAGATCCTTCAGCACCGCCTGGACCTGCGGGTCCTTGAACTTGCGCCCGATGAACCGCTTCACCGAACGGATGATGTTCTCGGCGTCGGTGGCGACCCGGCCCCGGGCGCTGGAGCCGACCAGCAGCTCCCCGCGCTTGCCCCGGCCGACCACCGACGGGGTGGCCTCCTGGTTCTGCCGGTTGTGGATGATCTCCGGTTCGCCCCGGCGGAGTTGGGCGACCACGGAGTTCGTGGTGCCGAGGTCGATACCGAGCGTCCTGTACACGTCCCTGTCCCCTCGTCGCGCTTCGTCTCGTCGCGCTTCGTCGCGCTATCGGCCGCCGGTACGGGCGGTGTCACTGTCGTCGGCGCCGGTCGGCGTGCCCGCCCTGCGCTTCGCGCGGGACTGCGGCTTCTTCGGCTGCTTGCGGGCGGGCGGCACCCGCTCGGACTCCGGCCCTGGTTCTGGTTCTGGTTCTGGTTCTGGTTCCGGCTCCGGCTCCGGCTCCGGCCCTGCGGACTCCTCAAGCCGATCGGGCTCCTCGTTCTCGCCCTCGCCCTCGGATTCGGATTCGGATTCGTCCGGGAGGACGGAGACCACGACCCTCGCCCGGCGCAGTACCTGGTCCTGCCAGAAGAAGCCGGCCTGCACCACCTCGACCACGGTGTCCTCCGGCAGCCCGGCGACCGGCACCGTGGCGACGATCTCCGCGACACCGGTGTTGGCGAGCCGGTTGTCGAAGCTCATCGGCCGGACGCCCGCCCGCGCCAGCTTGAGGCGCAGCAGCCGCCGGGTCGCGGCCGCCCCCGCCTGCGCCACGGCCGGGGCGCCGGACAGGAGCCCGGTGTACGGCGTCGTCGGTGTGTCCGGTGCGGCGATGGCGCCCAGTGCGTCGTCGACCTCCAGTAGGCCGAGCAGGAGGTCGCGCAGGCCGTTCTCGGCCTCCTTGGCCTCCTCGGCGCGCTTGCGCTGGGCGAACGCGCTGCGGAAGAGCAACTTGCCGAAGGCGTCGGCGAGATCGACCGTCTCGGCGGCGGCGGGCACCGGCAGCGGCTGCTCGTCGATGGCCAGTGGACCGGCGTCCTCGTCTGCCGCATCGGCCGTGACGGCCGTGACGGCCGGGTCCGCCGGGTCCGCCGGGTTCACTCGGGCACCTCCACGGGCGGGAGCACGGCGGCCGTGACGGCGTACTGCTCGACGGGCTCGAACGGCGCGGGCTCCCCGGCGGGCGCGCGCCAGTCGCGTGCCACCTCGTCCGGGCGGATCACCACCAGGGCGGCCAGCGGCGGGAGTCCGAGCTCCTCCAGGGGCGGCAGAAAGGTCGTGGGGGCGGCGTCGGCGAAGGTCTCGGCGAGGGCGGCCGGCCACCGGGCGGGGGCCGGGGTGCGGAGGTCGAGCAGCAGCCGCTGATCGGGGTTGCGCAGGGTGGCCGCGGCGGCGTTGACGTCGCGCGGACTGTGCGTCCGGGCCCGGATGGCCCGCAGGTGGGCGGCCTTGATCTCGGCCGGTCCGGCCCCGGGCGGCAGCCCGAGGATGTCGTACGCGTTCTCATCGGGCAGCGGCACAACGGTCTCCTGTCCCCGGCAGCATCAGCGCATTCTCGCCAGTTGTGCCTTGAGTGCCAGCAGTTGGTGGTCGTACGGGTCGAACTCAAGCCCTTCGGCGACGGCCCGCCGGGCGCCGTACAGGTCACGCCGGTTGGCCAGTCCGACGGCCTGGATGCGGTAGCAGAGGACCAGTTGGGCCCTGGTGTCGGGCAGGTCCTGCACCTCCAGCGACTGCTTGAGCAGCCGTACGGCACGGGGGAAGTCGCCTGCGTTGGCCCGGTCGACGCCGTGGTTGCGCAGCGTCCAGGCGAGCGCCTCGCGGGTCTGGTCGTCGTCCTCGTACCAGCGGGCCTCCTCCAGCAGGCTCACGCGGTCGGCCAGCCGCTGCTTGAACTCGTCGCCCAGCGCGTGGTTGTGGAGCATCACGCCGACCATCCGCCGGGCCTCGGCCCGGACGGCCGCGACGCCCTGGTGGTCCTTCTCCGGGTCGGCGAGCACGGCCTGTCCGGCGGCGGCGAGCGCCGCGGTGCGGTCCCGGGCGACGGCGAGGCGACGGCTCTTGCGGTAGAGCACACCGGCGAGCACGCTGCGGACCTCGTCGGCGTCGGATGCGGCCGCCGCCTCGCGCAGCAGCGCCTCGGCCTGTTCGAGGTCGGCCTCGGAGCCGCGCTCCATCAGCTCCCCGGCGTGGTTGACCAGCACGGTGCCCGCCGTCCGCCGGGCCAGTTGGTCGTCGGGGGCGAACTCCAGGGCGAGGCGGACGAGCCGGGTGGCCCGCGCGTAGTCCCGCTCCTCGTTGTTGACCTGGCGGCCGAGCTGGAGGTAGCTGGCCCCCAGGTTCTCCCGGACGGCGCGGTGGCCGGGCACCAGGGCGAGCGCGCGCTCCAGCAGGGCCACCGCCCCGGCATGGTCCTCGCTGTCCTGCGCCAGCAGCACCCGTACGCCGTGCAGGGCCGAGTCGGCGATCTCCTCGTGCAGGCCGTCCAGTGCGGCGCCCGCGGCGGCGGCCCGGGTGAAGCAGTCCAGCGCGGCCGTCCACTCGCGGTGGCGGTGCAGTTCCGCCCCCTGGCGGGTCAGCACCTCGGCGAGCAGCGCGGCGGCCTCCTCCCCCGGCTGGTCCGCCAACGCGGCGGCGGCCTCCTCGTAGAGGCCCTGCTCCAGCAGGACGTGCTGGACGCCCAGCGGCGAGAGGAGGGCGGCGAGCCGGGCCAGGCCGGTGTCCCGGTGGTCGCCCGCGAGGGCGGTGTCCAGGGCCTGCGTCCAGGCGGGGCCGACGGGTTGCTCCCGGATCCTGGCGAGCAGCAGCGGGCCACAGGTGAGCGCGCCCGGTCCGTCGGCGGGCAGGGCGGCCCGGGCCATCTCCTCGGCCGCCGTCAGCTCCAGGCTCCACCGGACGTCCAGGCTGCCGGGGCCCCGGTCGGCCCCTGCCCCGGCCCCGGCCTCGGCCTCCCGGAGGTCGCGGCCGACCTGGTCGGTGAGGGCCGTCCGCGCGGCGGCCAGCCGGTCGGGGGCCGGCGGGCGGCCGGTCCGCTCGGCGAGCAGGGCCCAGAAGGCCGGGTTGTGCAGGACGGCGGCCCAGCAGGCGGCCGTCCACTCCCCGTACTCGCGGCCCGCGCCCGAGGCGGCCAGCCGGTGGGCGACCAGCGCCAGCGCGTGGATCGCCGCCGGATCGCCGGGGGCCTGCCGCCAGGACGCCCGGCGGTGCTCGAAGGCCTGCCGGTGCCGGCCCTCCCGCTCGTCCAGGTCGGCCCGGCGCTCCGCCAGCAGTTGCCGGCCGCGCAGCCCGACCGGGTGGGCGGGGCTCAGCTCCAGCGTCAGGTCGAGCTGCGACTCGGCCTCGTCGTACCGCCCGGCGGCGACCGCCGTGACCGCCACCGCGAAGCGGATCCCGGCCAGCGCGGCCCGCGACGCGGGCTCGGCCCCCGCATCGCCGTACATCTGCGCCGCTCCGGCCGGATCGCCGCGTTCGGCGCGCAGCAGGGCGGCGGCCCGGCGGGCGGCGGAGGAGACGGGGGCCCAGCGCGCCAGCGGCTCCTCGGCCGTGGCCGGGTGGCCGGCCCGGCGGGCGGCGTCCAGCAGGGCCGCGGTCACCGGTGCCAGGCAGTCGCCGCAGCGCACGGCCGGGGGCAGTTGGGCGGCGTGCTCCGGGCAGACGGGGCGGCCGCACTGTCCGCAGTGGACGGCGGCCTGCGCCGGGCAGTCCTCGGCGGCGCAGCGGAGCGGGGCGGGGAGGGGGCCGGTGCCGGTGCCGGGCGCCAGGTCGAGTGCGTGCGCGTAGAGGCCGGCGGCGACGGCCCAGCGGCCCGCCCGGGCGGCGAGGGCGCCGCGCAGCACGGCCTCGGCCGCGTCCTCCGGTGCGGTGTCGGGGCCCGGTGGGCCGGCCGCCGGGCCCGGGCCCGCTGGTCCGGCTCCGTCCGCCGGTTCGCCGGCGAGCAGCGAGACGGCGAGCGCCGGGCGGCCGAGCAGTAGCCGGGCCAGCGCGAGGTGGTACCGGCCCCGGGGGGTCAGGCTGCGCCGGGCGGCCTGCGGCTGGAGCAGTTCGACGGCGGTGGCGGGCTCGCCCCTGCCGAGGGCGAGTGCGGCGAGCAGGTGCGGGGCGCGCGGGTCGCCCGGGTCGGCGTCGGCGGCGCGGCGCAGCAGGCGCTGGGCCGTGTCGGTGCCGGGGCTCCGGGCGAGCAGTGCGGTGGCGCCCTCGCGCAGGGTGGCCTCGGTGATCAGGTGCTGCCAGTGCGCCGGGTCGGGGTGGCCGGTGCGGCAGCTCTCCCAGAGTTCGCGGGCCTGCGTGTGGTCGCCGGCGGCGAGGGCGCGGCGGGCGAGGCCGTCCCGGGCGGCGAGGAGGTTGCGGGCCACGGCGGGGGTCTGCTCCAGCCCGGCCCAGTGGCCGGCGGCGGCGGCGAGGTCGCCGGTGGCGGCGTGGGCGAGGCCGCGGTGGTGTTCGGCCTCGGCCGTCCGGATGCCGTCCAGGGCCTGGAGGCCCTGCTCGGGCTCGGCGGCGGCGGTCAGGGCGGCGCCCAGCCTGATCCGGCCGGGCGTCCAGTCGGGCCGGTGGGCGAGGCCGGCCCGGTAGTGGGCGGCGGCGCCGGCGTGGTCGGCCGCCCGTTCGGCCAGCAGGCCGAGGCCGAAGCGGGCCGGCGGGTAGTCGGCGTCGGCCCGCAGGGCGGCGGCGAAGCAGTCGGCGGCGGTCGCGTCGTCCAGTTCGGCGACGGCCAGGACGCCGCGTGCGTAGTGGGTGCGCGGGTCGTCCGGCCCGTGCCGGACGGCGGTGTCCAGGTCGGTGCGGGCCTGCCGGTGGTCGCCCGCCTCGCGGTGGGCGATGCCCCGCTGGAGGGGGATCTCGCGGTCCAGCCGCTCGCCGAGGTTCCAGGGGGAGGGTGCGGCGCGCGGGCGGCGGGCGGCCTCGGCCAGGGCCTGGGCGGCGTCGTGGTGGCGGCCCTGCCGGGCGAGCGCGGCGCCGAGCCGGAACCACACCTCGGCGCTGCCGGCGCGGTCCGCGACACCTGTAGTACTGCCCGTGCGGCCCGTCCCGGTCGCCGCCCGCAGGACGGCTTCGGCCTCGGCCGGCCGGTCCAGCGCGCGCAGGGCCGCGCTGCGGGCGAGGACGGCCCACTCCAGGCCGGGGACGGCCGTCAGGACGCGCTGCGCGAGTGCGGCGGCCTCGTCCGGGCCACCGCGGCCGGCCGCCAGGCAGCGCCGCTGGAGGTGGTCGCAGACCGGGCCGACCGTGTGCAGGTGCGCCGGGAGGGCGGCGAGGGCGGCGAGCACGATGTCGAGGTCCTGCTCGGCGTGGCCGTCCGCCGCCGCCGCTCCGGAGACGACGCCGCCGGCCAGCGTCTGAAGGACGTCGACGGGGAGTTCCGTCAGGGCGAAGGCCTCCCGGTAGAGCCGGAAGGCTCCCTGGGCGTCTCCCAGGGCCGCCGTGCACAGGCCCTGCCCGGCCAGCGCGGTGCCCCGGCCCTTGCGGAGCGGGATGCTGAGGACGGCTCCGTCGAGGCGCTCGGCGAGCCGGCGGTACCGGCGCTGGGCCTGCTGGGTACGGCCGGCGGCCCGCGCGGCGTCGGCCGCGGCGAGCAGCCGGGTGTACTGCTCGATCCGGGTGACCGGGCGGCGCGAGCGCCACCGGAACCCGGCGGCGCCGAGCAGGGCGAGCACCGGCAGCAGGACGAGAAGAGCCGTCATCGCCGCATCCGGGCGGAACGCCGCCCGTCCGTTGCACTCAACGGACCCCCCTCAGGTGCCGTTCAAGCAAGTTCCGTCCGACCCCGGCGCGACCGCCCTGCCGGGGACTCGGGACACCAGGGAAGCATCTCGCCGGGCAATCGTCCAGAGCGGAGATCTCTTCTCGAAATCACCCCAACCCTCTTACTGGTACCAATGTTTGTCGATCAGTCATATCGCCACTGGTCAGCGATCCGACCGACGTCCGGCCGCCTTCCCCGCCCCGTCAGCCCTGGTCCCAGAGCGCACCGAAGGCGAGCAGTTCGTCCCGGTGTTCGATCCGCTCCACCCAGTCCGCCGGCCACGCGGCCGCGCCGTGGTGCGCCCCCGCGAACGCGCCGGCCAGGCAGGCGAGCGAGTCGGAGTCGCCCGCCGAGTACGCCGCCCGGCGGACGGCCGCGACCGGGTCGTCCGGCAGCAGCAGGAAGCAGAGCAGGCCGGTGGCGAAGGCCTCCTCGGCGATCCAGCCCTCGCCGGTGGCGAGGCAGGGGTCGGCCTCCGTGTCGGGCGCGGCGAGCGCGGCGTCCAGCCGGTCCAGCACGCCGAGGCAGTCGTCCCAACCACGCGCGGCGAACACCTCCGGCGAGGCGTCCTGCGCGTGGTCGGCGAGGTCGCCGAGCCAGAACCCGTCGTAGCGGGTACGGCCCGCCCGTGCGTACGCCCGGAGCAGGGCCGGGAGTTCGGCCGGCGTGGCGCCCTCGGCGAGCCGGCGCACGGCGTACGCGGTGAGGTCGCTCGCCGCCAGCGCGGTCGGGTGGCCGTGCGTGAGCGCCGACTGCAACTGCGCGGCGCCGGAGTACTGCCGCTCGGTCAGCCCGGGGACCAGGCCGACCGGTGCGACCCGCATGTTGGCGCCGCAGCCCTTGGAACCGGTCTGGCTCGCCTGCTGCCAGCGCAGCCCGTCCCGGCTGAGCCGCTCGCAGGCGCGCAGGCAGGTCATGCCGGGGGCCCGGTTGTTGTCGGGTGAGCGCCACCAGTCGACGAACTCCGCCCGGACGGGCCGCTCCAGGCGTGGCGGCACGAGCGGGCCGCGGTCGAGGGCCGTCCGCAGGCCGCGGGCCAGGGCGAGCGTCATCTGGGTGTCATCGGTGATCAGTGCGCGCCGCGGGAGCGGGAGTTCGCGCCAGTCGGGGTGGTCGAGCGCGATCCGCTCGACCGGCTGGAACTCGGTCGGACGCCCCATGGCGTCGCCGATCGCCAGGCCCAGCAGCGCACCGGTGGCGGCCTTCCTCATCGCACGAACCCCCTACATCTCGACCAGCAGCTCCTTGAGTCCCCGGATCACGTACCCCGGCTGCCACTCGGGCTCGCGCACCAGGCGCAGCCCGGGGGCCCGGCGCACCAGCGCGCCGTAGGACTCGGCGAGCTCCAGTCTGGCAAGCGGGGCGCCCAGGCAGAAGTGGATTCCGGCGCCGAAGGTGATGTGCGGGTTGTCGGCGCGGGCCAGGTCGAGCCGGTCGGGGTCGGTGAAGCGGGCGGGGTCGCGGTTGGCGGAGCCGAAGAGCAGGGCGACCTCCGAGCCGCGCGGGATGCTCACCCCGGCGACCTCGATGTCCTCCAGCACCCAGCGTTCGAACATCTGCAGCGGGGTGTCGTAGCGCATCAGCTCCTCGACGGCGGTCGGCAGCAGCTCGTCCACCGAGCCGCGCAGCCGGTCGAGTTGGTCCGGGTTGCGGAACAGCGCCCACCAGCCGTTGCCGGTGGTGTTCACGGTCGCCTCGTGGCCCGCGTTGAGCAGCAGCACGCAGGTGGAGACCATCTCCTGCTCGCTGAGCGCGTCGGCACCCTCCTGGGCCCGGATCAGCGCGCTGACCAGGTCGGTGCCGGGCCGGGTGCGGCGCTCGCGGATCAGGGCCCGCAGGTACTCGGAGAACTCGGTGCTCGCGGCGACCGCCCGCCGGGCCGTCTCCTCGCCCGGGTTGAGCTCGAACATGCCGGTGATGGCGGCCGACCACGGTCGCAGCAGGCCCCGGTCGGCCTCGGGGACGCCGAGCATCTCGGCGATCACCGCCACCGGCAGCGGCTCGGCGACGGCGGCGATCAGGTCGCCGCCGCCGTCCGCGAGCAGGCCGCCGACCAGTTCGCCGGCGAGCCGGGCGACGGTCGGGCGCAGCTCCTCGACCATCCGCGGGGTGAACGCCTTGGAGACCAGCCGCCGGATCCGGGTGTGGTCCGGCGCCTCCAGGTCGAGCAGCCCGTGGTCGTTGAGGGTGTGGAACGGCTCGTACGCCGGATCGGGCGCGGGCCGCCCGAACTCCTCGTGGGTGAAGCGGTGGGTGTAGGTCCGGCCGAGCCGGCGGTCCCGGAGCAGCGCGCCGACGTCCTGGTGCCGGGAGACCAGCCACTGCCCGGTCGGCTCGTACCGGCTCACCGGCGCGTGCTCCCGCAGCTCGGCGTACGCGTCGTACGGGTGCGCCACGAACTCGGCCGACCACGGATCGAACTGCGCCGTCATCGTCAACTCCCTGCTGGTCGGGAGCCCATCGTAAGCACGGCCCGGAGGTCAGCCCCGGGCCACCAGCCGCCGCACCAGCTCCGGGAGCGCCGTGCCGATCGGTTCGCGGATCACCTCGGCCGCGACCGGGTCGTACGGGGTCGGCTCGGCGTTCATCACGATCAGCCGGGCGCCGCCGTCCAGGGCGAGATCGACCAGGCCGGCGGCCGGATGGACCTGAAGGGTGGTGCCGATCGCGAGGAACAGGTCGCAGGCCTTCGCGATGGCCCCGGCCTGCTCCAGCACCACCGGGTCGAGCGCCTCGCCGAACATCACCGTCGCGGGCTTGAGCACGCCCCCGCACGCCGCGCAGGCCGGGTCGGGCTCCCCCGCGGCGACCCGGTCGAGCGCCTCGGCCATGCCGCTCCGGACGTGGCAGCGCAGGCACTCCACCTCCCGGGCGGTGCCGTGCAGTTCGAGCACCTTGCGGACGGGGAAGCCGGCCCGCTGGTGCAGGCCGTCCACGTTCTGGGTGAGGATGCGGACGGGCAGGCCGCCGCGCTCCAGCTCGACGAGCGCCCGGTGGCCGGCGTTGGGCTCGGCCAGCAGGGCGCCGACGTCGCGGCGCAGCAGCCAGGCCCGGCGGCGGATCTCCGGGTCGGCGCGGTAGGGGCCGATGGTCACCAGCCGCTGGGCATCGGGGTCGCGCTGCCAGACGCCGTTCGGGCCCCGGTAGTCGGGGATGCCGGAGTCGGTGGAGATACCGGCACCGGTGAGGACGGCGATCAGGGGACGCTTGGCGTTCATGACCGGACGGTACGGGGCGCCGGGCCCGCCGCGCCACCGAAATCCGCGCCGCCCGCCCCCGGCCGCCGCCCGTCCGGCGAATGCCGTGAACGGGGCCGCGGCGGTCGGCTACCGTGGGGCCGTGACCAGCGCCGACGCCCTGATGACCTGGCTGACCACCCGCACCGCCGGGCAGCTGACCGAGCTTCTCGAACAGCGTCGGCTGCCCTACACCGGCGCCCCCGGCCTGGACGACCCGGCCCGGCTGGCCGAACAGCTGCTGGGCAACGCCTCGGTGGCCACCGGCATCACCGGCCTGAACCGCGCCGAGTTCCAGGTGCTGGCCGCCGTCGCGCTGCTCGCCGAGCGCCTGCACGGCCCGGCTCCCGCCGCCGGGTCCGGCTCCGGGCTGGCCGGCTTCGCCGGGGCGCAGGCCGCGCACCGGCTGGGCGTCCCCGTCGGCCGGGCGGCCGACCCCGCCGAACGGGCCGTGCCGCGCGCCCTGCTGCTCTCCGCCCTCGGTGAGCGGGCCGCCGCCGACCTCGACCGTCTGGCGGAGCGCGCGCTCCTGCTCCCGCCGCACGGCGGGCCGCTGGTCGTCCCCGCCCTGCTGCACCAGCGGGTACCGGAGTTGCTCGGCCTCGGCCGACCGGCCGGCCGGCTGCTCTCCGAGGCGTTCCGGGCCGCCGAGATCCACCGGGTGGCGGCCGGACTCGGCCTGCCCGGGAGCCGCACCCGGGACGACGCCCAGCGGCTGGTCGAGGAGCACCTCGGGGACGCCCCCGCCCTGCGCCGCACCCTCGCGGGCGCCCCGCCGGAGGCCGCCGCCCTGCTGGCGCTGCTCGCCGCCGGCCCGCCGCTGCTGCGCACCCGCTGCTTCCTGCCCGACTCCGGGGGCTACTACGGCACGGCCGGCACGTTCCTCTTCCGACCCGGGGGTTCGGATGATCCCGGCGTCGACTGGCTGGCCGAGCGCGGCCTGCTCGTCCCGGTCGGCCCGGAGCGGGCGGAACTCCCGGGCGAGGTCGGCACCGCCCTGCGCGATCCGGCGCAGCCGATCCCCTACGACCCGGAGCCGCCGGCCGTCGGGGGCCTGCGCCCGCTGCCGGCCGACTGGGCGGGCGAGGCGCAG
This sequence comes from Kitasatospora sp. NPDC057223, assembly GCF_042669755.1. Classification (NCBI taxonomy): domain Bacteria; kingdom Bacillati; phylum Actinomycetota; class Actinomycetes; order Kitasatosporales; family Streptomycetaceae; genus Kitasatospora; species Kitasatospora sp. NPDC057223. The sequence continues at coordinate 12,803 of NZ_JBHUWW010000096.1, forward strand.
GCCGCCGCCACCGCCTCGGCCTCCCGGATCGAACTGCTGCTGCGCTCGACGGCCGCGCAGCCGCTGGCCGTCCGCAAGGCCGGCGGGGTCGCCGTCCGCGACACCCGGCGCCTCGCCAAGGTGATCGGGGCGCCCGAGGCGCAGGCCCGGCTCTGGCTCGACCTGGCCGCCAACGCCGGGCTGATCGCCCCGCACCGGGACACCCCGCCGCCCACCCGCAGCCGCAAGCCGCCCGCACCGCTGCCGGCCCGGATGCTGCCCACCGCGCGCTACGACGGCTGGCTGACCGCGCCGCCCGCGGACCGGCTCGTCCCGGTCATCGCCACCTGGGCGGTCACCCCCGAGGTGTTCAGCCACCGGCCGGACGAGGACGACACCCCGGTCGCGCTGATCGCCCCGCAGGACCAGCACGCCGTACCGCTGCGGCGCGCCCTGCTGGAGGCACTGGCCCGGCTGCCCGAGGGGCAGGGGGCCGGCCCGGCCGACGCCGTGCCCGACGCGGTGCTCGCCGCCCTGACCGGAGCCGCCGCCTGGTTCGATCCGGGCGCGGTCGATCCCGAGGAGGCCGACCCGGCGCGCACCGTCGCGACGCTGCGCGAGGCCGAACTGCTCGGAGTGGTCGCCCACGGCGCGCTGACGCCGGTCGGCCGTGCGGTGCTCGGCCTGCTCCGGGCGGGCGCCGCGCGGTACTTCCCGGCCGTGCCCGGCACCGGCGTCCGCCTGACGCAGTACCCGGCCCTCGCGGCGGCCGTGGCCGCGCTGCGCGCCGCGCTCACCGAACTCGTCCCGCCGCCGCGCACGACCGCCCGGTTCCAGGCCGACCTGACGGCGGTGGTGTCCGGCGCCGCCGCCCCCGAGCTGACGGAGCTGCTGTCGGCGGTCGCGGACCGCGAGTCCGAGGGCCACGCCGTGGTGTGGCGGATCGGCCCCGCCTCCGTCCGCCGGGCGCTGGACGCCGGGTCGGACGCGGCGGAGTTGGCCGCCCGGCTGGCCGAGGTCTCCGAGGGCGGCCTCCCGCTGCCGCAGACCCTGACGTACCTGCTCAAGGACACCGCCCGGACGCACGGCCGGATGCGGGTGGTCCGCTCGGCGTGCTGCATCCGCTCGGACGACGAGGCGCTGGTGCTGGAGCTGTCGAAGGTCCGGGCGCTGACCCGGCTGGGCCTGCGCCGGATCGCCCCGACCGTCCTGATCAGCACCGCCCCGCCGGAGGAGACCCTGGCGGCGCTGCGGCTGGCCGGCTACGCGCCCGTCCTGGAGGCCGAGACCGGGACGACGGTGGTCGAGCGGGCCGGCGAGGAGCGGGCCGAGAACGCGATGCCCTCGCTCGCGGAGGCCCGCCGCTTCCACGGCCGCGGCCCGGGCACCCCGGCCGAGCTGGCCGCCGCGGTGCTCGGGCCGTGAGAGCGGCTGCTGACGGCCGCCGCCGGGAGCTACCGGTCAGAGCAGGCGCTTGATCTCGCCGCGGGCCCGGTAGAAGCCGCCGCTGCCCGACTCCAGCACCTCCGCCACCAGGTAGCGGGCACCCGGCACCCGGATGTCCTTCGGGAACTGGACCCGCCGGTCGGGGTCGAAGCCCGCGGTCACGACCCTGATCCTGGTCCGGCTGCCCTCCTGGACGCACTCGACCTCGATCCCGCCGGTCGGCCCGGCCTGCGCCGCGCTGACGGTCTCCAGCTCCGCACCCGGCACCACCCGCTCCCAGCCGGACGCCTTGATGTCGGCGGTCTGCGGGAGCCGGCCGCCCTGGGCCGCCTGCACCGCCTCCTCGCTCGCGTCCAGGCAGGCCAGCGACCCGTCGGTGGTCACCAGGTAGAGCCGCCCGTCGCGGTACTGCATGCTGTACGCCGAACCGCAGCCGGTGCCGAGCTTCCACAGCCGGGTGCCGTCCGCCGCGAAGCAGTACACCGAGGAGTGGTTGTCGCCGGCGAAGACGTACTGACCGTCCGGCGAGGTCGCGCAGGAGAACACCGCCGCGTCGCACTTGTACTGCGCGACGGCGGAGCCGTCCTCCTTGCGCAGCCGGTGCACCCAGCCCTGGGAGGTGCCGGCGAAGACCTCGCCCGGCTCCTGCCAGCCGAACAGCACCGAGCCCTTGGTCGCGGTGTGCCACAACTCCTCGCCGCCGCGCGCCGAGTAGCGGGCCACGCCGCGCGAGTGGCCGTGGTAGACGCCGTCCTCGTCGCAGCGCACCATCCAGCCGGCGCTGCCGCCGCCCTTGCGCCGCCACTGGAACTCGTCCTCGTGGTCGACCGTGGTGATGCCGCCGGCGCCGTCCGAGACGCCGAGCACGCCGTCGTGGATGTCGAGCCAGTAGATGTCGACGTCGGCGGCGATCTCGTACGCCACCCGCGGGATCTTGCCGCCGAGGTCGTAGACCCGGCCGTCGTCGCAGCCCGCGTAGATCCAGTAGTCGTCGGCGACGATGCACTTCACGCCGTCCGGCAGGCCGTAGCGGCCGGTCACCTCGCCGTCGTGGGTGAGGGTGTAGACGTCGCCGGCCTCGTTGCCGACCCAGGCGTGCTCCTCGCCGACGAAGATGCCGAACGCGGCGGCGCCGGACTTGAACCGCCACAGCACCGGCGCCTGGCTCGCGCTCGACCGGCTGCTGGTGATCGCCCGACGGGTGACGGAGCGCTTCTGGCGCAGCCCGCGCTGCGCCGGGGCGTAGCCCTTGCGGACCTTCTCCCCCACCTTCTTGGCGGCCGTCGCGGCGGCCTTCTCGGCCGTCGGGTACGTCGTCGTCCGGGCCTGGCCCGGCTCGCCGATCCGCCCGTAGGTGATGGTCAGCGCGACGCCGGCCAGCCGCACCTCGTAGAACTTGTGCGCGCTGCCGCTCCCCTCCTCCTCGGACAGCTCCAGGTACGTGACCTGCTCGTCCGTGGCGGCGGCGGAGGCGGTGGTGGCAGGCATCGGCGGACTCCCGGGAGGTCGGCGGGGTGGCACGGAACGGGCCGGACGGGCGGGCTCGTGGTGGCACCGGCCGTCGATACGACCAAGATAGGTGCCACCACTGACAGTTGGCCGCGCCGGGCGGGCACCCGAAGCCGGACGGCGCCACCCCGGCCTCCCCCGCGCGAGGAACCCGGACAACGCGGAAGGGCCCGGAAGCTTGAAGCTTCCGGGCCCTTCGACTGAGCAGTAGCGGGGACAGGATTTGAACCTGCGACCTCTGGGTTATGAGCCCAGCGAGCTACCGAGCTGCTCCACCCCGCGTCGGTAAACCTGACTCTACGCGACATCCACCGCAGGGCCTAATCGGTTTCCGTGCGGACGTTCCCGGCCCCGGCACCTGCGGCCCGAACGCCGCAGGGCGGCCACCCCGTCGGGGTGGCCGCCCTGCGGTTCAGGACCTTCGACTCAGCCCGTGTAGGGGCCGTAGTCGTAGTCGTCCAGCGGGACCGCCTGGCCGGAGCCGGCGCCGAAGGGCGACAGGTCGTAGTCGTCGTAGCCGACGGCCGAGTACATCGCGGCCTTGGCCTCCTCGGTGGGCTCGACCCGGATGTTGCGGTAGCGGGGAAGACCCGTACCGGCCGGGATGAGCTTGCCGAGGATGACGTTTTCCTTGAGGCCCAGCAGCGGGTCCGACTTGGCGTGGATCGCCGCGTCGGTGAGCACCCGGGTCGTCTCCTGGAAGGAGGCGGCCGACAGCCAGGACTCGGTGGCCAGCGAGGCCTTGGTGATACCCATCAGCTGCGGACGGCCGGAGGCGGGGTGGCCGCTCTCCGAGACCACGCGACGGTTCTCCTGCTCGAAGCGGCCGCGCTCGACGAGCTCGCCCGGGAGCAGCTCGGCGTCGCCCGACTCGATGATCGTCACGCGGCGGAGCATCTGCCGGATGATGATCTCGATGTGCTTGTCGTGGATCGACACGCCCTGCGAGTTGTAGACCTTCTGGACCTCGGCGACCAGGTGGATCTGGACCGCACGCTGGCCCATGATCCGCAGGACGTCGTGCGGGTTGGTGGCACCCATGGTCAGCTTCTGGCCGACCTCGACCGCCTCGCCCTCGCTGACCAGCAGCTTCACACGCTTCGAGACCGGGTAGGCGATCTCGTCGGTGCCGTCGTCGGGGGTGACGACGAGCTTGCGGGTCTTCTCGGTGTCCTCGATGCGGACCCGGCCCGAGGCCTCCGAGATCGGGGCCACACCCTTGGGGGTACGGGCCTCGAAGAGCTCGACGACACGGGGCAGACCCTGCGTGATGTCGTCACCCGCCACACCACCGGTGTGGAAGGTACGCATGGTCAGCTGGGTGCCGGGCTCACCGATGGACTGGGCGGCGATGATGCCGACCGCCTCACCGATGTCGACCAGCTTGCCGGTGGCCAGCGAGCGGCCGTAGCAGAAGGCACAGGTGCCGACCGCGGACTCGCAGGTGAGGATCGAGCGGGTCTTGACCTCGCTGATGCCGACGCGGATCAGCTCGTCGATCAGCACGTCGCCGAGGTCGGTGTTGGCGGTGGCAAGGAGCTTGCCGTCCACCGTGATGTCCTCGGCGAGCATGCGGGCGTAGACGCTGGTCTCGACGTCGTCCGTCTTGCGCAGGACGCCGTCCTCGCCGACGGTGCCGATCGCCAGCTTGAGGCCGCGCTCGGTGCCGCAGTCCTCCTCGCGGATGATGACGTCCTGGGAGACGTCGACCAGACGACGGGTGAGGTAGCCGGAGTCGGCGGTACGCAGAGCGGTGTCGGCCAGACCCTTACGGGCACCGTGGGTCGAGATGAAGTACTCGAGAACGGTGAGGCCCTCACGGAACGACGCCTTGATGGGACGGGCGATCGTCTCGTTCTTCGCGTTCGACACCAGACCACGCATACCGGCGATCTGACGCATCTGCATCATGTTTCCTCGAGCGCCGGAGTCCACCATCATGAAGATGGGGTTCGTCTTCTCGAAGTTGGCGTTCATGGCCTCGGCGACCTCGTTGGTCGCACGGGTCCAGATGCCGATGAGCTCCTGCTTGCGCTCGTCGTTCGTGATCAGACCGCGCTCGTACTGCTTCTGGATCTTCTCGGCCTGCGCTTCGTAGCCCTCGAGGATCTGGGCCTTCTGCGGCGGGACGACGACGTCCGAGATGGAGACGGTGACGCCCGAGCGGGTGGCCCAGTGGAAGCCGGCCGCCTTCAGGTTGTCCAGGGTCGCCGCGACGACGACCTTGGGGTACCGCTCGGCCAGGTCGTTGACGATCGCGGAGAGCTGCTTCTTGCCCACCTCGTAGTCGACGAACGGGTAGTCCTCGGGCAGCAGCTCGTTGAAGAGCGCGCGGCCCAGGGTGGTCTTCAGACGGAAGGACTCGCCCTCGAACCAGGTCGGCTGCCCGTCCTCGTCGACCGGCGGGGTCCAGCCACGGGGCGGGACGGTGCCGATCGGCAGGCGGACGTCGATGACGGCCTGGACGTCCAGCTCCTTGGCGTCGAAGGCCATGACGGCCTCGGCGGTCGAGGAGAAGGCACGGCCGCCGCCCTTGACGACGTCACGGTCGGACGTCAGGAAGAACAGGCCGAGCACCATGTCCTGGGTCGGCATGGTGACGGGGCGACCGTCGGCCGGCTTCAGGATGTTGTTCGAGGACAGCATCAGGATGCGGGCCTCGGCCTGCGCCTCCGCGGAGAGCGGCAGGTGGACGGCCATCTGGTCACCGTCGAAGTCCGCGTTGAACGCGGTGCAGACGAGCGGGTGGATCTGGATGGCCTTGCCCTCGACCAGCTGGGGCTCGAAGGCCTGGATGCCGAGGCGGTGCAGGGTGGGTGCACGGTTGAGCAGCACCGGGTGCTCTGCGATGACCTCTTCGAGGACGTCCCAGACGACCGGGCGGGCGCGCTCGACCATGCGCTTCGCCGACTTGATGTTCTGCGCGTGGTTGAGGTCCACCAGGCGCTTCATCACGAACGGCTTGAAGAGCTCCAGCGCCATGGCCTTCGGCAGACCGCACTGGTGCAGCTTGAGCTGCGGGCCGACGACGATGACCGAACGGGCCGAGTAGTCGACTCGCTTGCCGAGCAGGTTCTGACGGAAACGACCCTGCTTGCCCTTGAGCATGTCGCTCAGGGACTTCAGCGGGCGGTTGCCGGGGCCGGTGACCGGACGGCCGCGACGGCCGTTGTCGAACAGCGCGTCGACGGCCTCCTGCAGCATCCGCTTCTCGTTGTTCACGATGATCTCGGGGGCACCGAGGTCAAGGAGACGCTTGAGGCGGTTGTTGCGGTTGATCACGCGGCGGTACAGGTCGTTCAGGTCGGAGGTCGCGAAGCGGCCACCGTCCAGCTGCACCATCGGACGGAGGTCCGGCGGGATGACCGGGACGCAGTCCAGCACCATGCCGTTGGGCTTGTTGGTGGTCTGCAGGAACGCCGAGACGACCTTGAGGCGCTTGAGCGCCCGGGTCTTCTTCTGGCCCTTGCCGGTGCGGATGATCTCGCGCAGGCGCTCGGACTCCTCGGCGAGGTCGAACGTCTCCAGGCGGTCCTTGAGCGCCGCGGCGCCCATCGAGCCGGAGAAGTACGTGCCGAAGCGGTCGCGCAGCTCGCGGTAGAGCAGCTCGTCGCCCTCCAGGTCCTGGACCTTGAGGTTCTTGAAGCGGGCCCACACCTCGTCGAGGCGGTCGAGCTCGCGCTGCGCACGGTCGCGCAGCTGCTTCATCTCACGCTCGGCACCTTCGCGCACCTTGCGGCGCACGTCGGCCTTGGCGCCCTCGGCCTCGAGCTCGGCCAGGTCGGTCTCGGCCTTCTTGGCCCGGCCTTCGAGGTCGGAGTCGCGGCGGTTCTCGATCTGCTGGCGCTCGACCGAGACATGCGCCTCCAGGGACGGGAGGTCGCGCTGGCGACGCTCGTCGTCCACCCAGGTGATCATGTAGGCGGCGAAGTAGATGACCTTCTCGAGGTCCTTCGGCGCCAGGTCGAGCAGGTAGCCGAGGCGGCTGGGCACACCCTTGAAGTACCAGATGTGGGTGACCGGCGCGGCCAGCTCGATGTGGCCCATCCGCTCACGACGCACCTTGGCGCGAGTGACCTCGACGCCACAGCGCTCACAGATGATGCCCTTGAAGCGGACGCGCTTGTACTTGCCGCAGTAGCACTCCCAGTCCCGGGTGGGGCCGAAGATCTTCTCGCAGAAGAGCCCGTCCTTTTCCGGCTTCAGGGTGCGGTAGTTGATGGTCTCCGGCTTCTTGACCTCGCCGTGGGACCACTGGCGGATGTCGTCGGCGGTCGCGAGGCCGATGCGGAGCTCGTCGAAGAAGTTGACGTCAAGCACTGGTCGTCAAGCCCTCTTTCGTAAGTCGAAAGTCGTTCATCTGGTCTGAGGGGGCCTGGGGGTGGGCCGGCTGCACCTGAGGGCAGCCGGCCCCACCTCCGTCAGACCTCTTCGACGCTGCTCGGCTCGCGCCGGGACAGGTCAATGCCGAGCTCCTCGGCGGCGCGGAACACGTCCTCGTCGCTGTCCCGCATCTCGATGGACGAGCCGTCCGAGGACAGCACCTCCACGTTGAGGCAGAGCGACTGCATTTCCTTGATGAGGACCTTGAAGGACTCGGGAATGCCGGGCTCGGGGATGTTCTCGCCCTTGACGATGGCCTCGTAGACCTTCACACGGCCGAGGACGTCGTCGGACTTGATGGTGAGGAGCTCCTGCAGCGCGTAGGCCGCGCCGTACGCCTCAAGGGCCCACACCTCCATCTCACCGAAGCGCTGACCACCGAACTGCGCCTTACCACCGAGCGGCTGCTGGGTGATCATCGAGTACGGACCGGTCGAACGGGCGTGCAGCTTGTCGTCGACCAGGTGGTGCAGCTTGAGGATGTACATGTAGCCGACCGAGACCGGCATCGGGAACGGCTCGCCGGAGCGGCCGTCGAACAGCCGGGCCTTGCCGGTGGAGTTCACCAGTCGCTCACCGTCACGGGTGAGGGTGGTGTGGTCCAGCAGGCCGGTGATCTCGTCCTCGCGGGCGCCGTCGAAGACCGGGGTGGCGAGGTTGGTGCCACCCACGACCGTGTCGGCGCCGATCACCTGCAGGCGCTGGGCCCACTCCTCGGCGAGACCGGAGACGTCCCAGCCCTGCTTGGCGAGCCACCCGAGGTGGATCTCCAGGACCTGTCCCGGGTTCATTCGGGACGGGACACCCAGCGGGTTGAGGATGATGTCGACCGGGGTGCCGTCCTCGAGGAACGGCATGTCCTCGACGGGGAGGATCTTGGAGATGACACCCTTGTTGCCGTGACGGCCGGCCAGCTTGTCACCGTTGGTGATCTTGCGCTTCTGGGCCACGTAGACCCGGACCAGCTGGTTGACGCCCGGGGGCAGCTCGTCGCCCTCTTCGCGGTCGAAGACGCGGACGCCGATGACCTTGCCGGACTCACCGTGCGGCACCTTCAGCGAGGTGTCGCGGACCTCACGGGCCTTCTCGCCGAAGATCGCGCGGAGCAGGCGCTCCTCCGGGGTCAGCTCGGTCTCGCCCTTGGGCGTGACCTTGCCGACCAGGATGTCGCCGGTGACGACGTCCGCGCCGATGCGGATGATGCCGCGCTCGTCGAGGTCGGCGAGGACCTCCTCGGAGACGTTCGGGATGTCCCGGGTGATCTCCTCGGGGCCCAGCTTGGTGTCACGGGCGTCGACCTCGTGCTCCTCGATGTGGATCGAGGAGAGGACGTCGTCCTGGACGAGGCGCTGCGACAGGATGATCGCGTCCTCGTAGTTGTGACCCTCCCAGGACATGAACGCCACGAGCAGGTTCTTGCCGAGCGCCATCTCGCCCTGGTCGGTGCACGGGCCGTCGGCCAGCACCTGGTGGACCTCGACCCGGGCGCCCTCGTCCACGAGCACCTTCTGGTTGAAGGAGGTGCCCTGGTTGGAGCGGGTGAACTTGGCGGCGCGGTACGTGGTGTACGTGCCGTCGTCGTTGGCCACGGTGACGTAGTCGGCCGAGACCTCCTGGACGACACCGGCCTTCTCGGCCACGATCACGTCGGCGGCGTCGACCGCGCAGCGGTACTCCATGCCGGTGCCGACCACGGGTGCCTCGCTCTTCAGCAGCGGCACCGCCTGGCGCATCATGTTGGAGCCCATGAGCGCGCGGTTGGCGTCGTCGTGCTCGAGGAACGGGATCATGGCGGTCGCGACGGACACCATCTGGCGCGGCGAGACGTCCATGTAGTCGATCTCGGAGCCCGGGATGTAGTCGATCTCGCCGCCACGGCGGCGGACCAGGACACGCGGCTCGGCGAAGTGCAGGTCGTCCGTCAGCGGGGCGTTGGCCTGCGCGATGACGAAGCGGTCCTCCTCGTCGGCGGTCAGGTAGTCGACCTGCTCGGTGACGATGCCCTCGACGACCTTGCGGTACGGGGTCTCGATGAAGCCGAACGCGTTGACCCGGCCGTAGGACGCGAGCGAGCCGATCAGACCGATGTTCGGGCCTTCGGGGGTCTCGATCGGACACATGCGGCCGTAGTGCGACGGGTGGACGTCACGGACCTCGAAGCCGGCGCGCTCACGGGACAGACCACCCGGGCCCAGCGCGGACAGACGGCGCTTGTGGGTCAGGCCCGACAGCGGGTTCGTCTGGTCCATGAACTGGGACAGCTGGCTGGTGCCGAAGAACTCCTTGATGGAGGCGACGACCGGCCGGATGTTGATCAGGGTCTGCGGCGTGATCGCCTCGACGTCCTGGGTGGTCATGCGCTCGCGCACGACGCGCTCCATACGGGCGAGACCCGTACGGACCTGGTTCTGGATCAGCTCGCCGACGTTGCGCAGGCGACGGTTGCCGAAGTGGTCGATGTCGTCGACCTCGACGACGATGTCGCGACCCTCGGTGTCGCGCCACTCCGTCTCGCCCGCGTGCAGCTTCACCAGGTACTTGATCGCACCGATGATGTCGGGCTCGGTGAGCACGCCGGAGTCCAGCGACTCGGCGTTGCCCAGCTTGCGGTTGACCTTGTAACGGCCGACCTTGGCGAGGTCGTAGCGCTTCGGGTTGAAGTAGAGGTTCTCCAGAAGCGTCTGCGCGGCCTCGCGGGTCGGCGGCTCGCCGGGACGCAGCTTGCGGTAGATGTCGAGCAGCGCGTCGTCCTGGCCCTGGGTGTGGTCCTTCTCCAGGGTGGCGCGCATCGACTCGTACTCGCCGAACTCCTCGAGAATCATCTCGTTGGTCCAGCCGAGGGCCTTGAGCAGCACGGTGACCGACTGCTTGCGCTTGCGGTCGATGCGGACACCGACCATGTCGCGCTTGTCGATCTCCATCTCCAGCCAGGCACCACGCGAGGGGATGACCTTGCAGGAGTAGATGTCCTTGTCGGACACCTTGTCCAGGGTGGAGTCGAAGTACACACCCGGGGAGCGGACCAGCTGCGAGACCACGACACGCTCGGTGCCGTTGATCACGAAGGTGCCCTTGTGGGTCATGAGCGGGAAGTCGCCCATGAAGACCGTCTGAGACTTGATCTCACCGGTCTCGTTGTTGGTGAACTCCGCGGTGACGAAGAGCGGGGCCGCGAACGTGAAGTCGCGGTCCTTGCACTCGTCGATGGAGTTCTTCGGCGGCTCGAAACGGTGGTCGCGGAAGGTCAGCGACATCGACCCGCTGAAGTCCTCGATCGGGGAGATCTCTTCGAAGATCTCCTCCAGACCGGACTTCGTGGGGACGTCCTGACCACTCTCCAGGGCCGCCTCGACCCGGGACTTCCAGGCCGCATTCCCGAGCAGCCAGTCAAAGCTCTCGGTCTGCAGGGCCAGGAGGTTCGGGACCTCGAGGGGCTCCTTGATCTTCGCGAAGGAAACGCGGAGCGGGGCGGTGGAATTGGCATTGTTCGAGGCGTTGCGCGGCGCGGCCAAGAGGGGGGTCCTTCCGAGGGCTCGGAGCTCACTACGCGCGTACCGGCCGGCCTCGACGGGTTTGGTGCCACCCCCGGCGCCGTGGGTCTCAGCCGGGGTCGGAACCCCAGGTCAGAGCCGCGTTGCGGAGGCGGTGCCAGACCCCTTCAGGGCAACGCACACTCCGGGCGACGAGTCACGGAGCAGCTAACAGGCAGCGCAAAGGGACAGTGTAGCCAATAGGCACACTGCTGTCCAGCTCTGATTCGGAGACCGAATCGGAGACTCCTCCCGGTAGCCACCCGCGCGGCCCCGGCCCCCTGGGGGGCCGTACCGCAGGGTGGTCCCTGCCCTCGAACCGACGGCGGCCCGCACACTCCCGGGCCACCGCGTCTCACATGGAGTCACTTCCCGCTGGGGCCGCTGAATATGCATCCAGGGCCTCGCCAACCGTCCGCGCACTCCATGCACACGACGCGCCTTGAGAATCGCGCGCCGGGTTCCGTTCGTCAAGGCCCCCACGGGAGTGCGGGCCTCGACCTGTCTATCGACCGAGACCCCTCCGGCGTTACAGAACCCGTGGTGGGAGCCACTGCGGTCGACAGCGATCACCATACCTGCCGGGACGGACAGTGCCGAGAGCACAATCGGCCACGATGTCCGACGGCAGCCGCCGGCAGCGGCCCGGGACACGAACGGGCCTACGAAAAAAGCCGGGCCGACCACCCGCAAGGGTGATCGGCCCGGCCCCGTGCCCCCTCAGAGGGGGCGCGCAGTCACTTGACGGTGACCTTGGCGCCAGCGGCCTCGAGCTGGGCCTTGGCCTTCTCGGCAGCGTCCTTGGCAACCTTCTCCAGGACCGGCTTCGGGGTACCGTCAACGAGGTCCTTCGCCTCCTTCAGGCCGAGGGAGGTGAGGGCGCGCACCTCCTTGATGACCTGGATCTTCTTGTCGCCGGCGCTCTCGAGGATGACGTCGAACTCGTCCTGCTCCTCGACGGCCTCAACGGCGGCGGGGCCGGCGATGACGGCAGCGGCCGGGGCGGCAGCCTTGACGTCGAACTTCTCCTCGAACGCCTTGACGAACTCGGAGAGCTCGATCAGGGTCAGGGTCGCGAACTGCTCGAGCAGCTCGTCCTGGGACAGCTTCGCCATGATGGCGTCCTTCCACTTGTTCGGCAGGTGCCGGATGTACGGGATGGCGGGCGTACGGGCCCGCTGCGACCGGAGGTACCGGACGCTGAGTGCCTCACGCGTGAGCGTGGATTACTCGGCAGCCTCGGTGGTGTCCTCGGCCTCGGCGGGAGCCGGCGTACCGGCACCGCCCTGCTCGACCTTCGCCCGGAGCGCCTCGGCAGTGCGGGCGAACTCCACCAGCGGAGCCTGGAAGGTAGCCGCGGCCTTCGCCATGGACGCCTTCAGACCGCCGGCCAGCTTGGCGAGCAGCACCTCGCGGGACTCGAGGTCCGCGAGCTTCTTGATCTCATCGGCGGACAGCGCCTTACCGTCAAGGACACCGCCCTTGATGATGAGAGCGGGGTTGTCCTTGGCGAAGTCACGCAGAGCCTTCGCCGACTCCACCGGGTCACCGGTGACGAAGGCGACAGCCGTCGGACCCGCGAACAGGTCGTCGAGCTCCGTGATCCCGGCCTCATGGGCAGCGATCTTGGTCAGCGTGTTCTTCACCACGGCGTACTGGGCGTTCTCGCCCAGCGAGCGACGCAGGTTCTTCACCTGCTTCACCGTCAGACCGCGGTACTCGGTCAGCACGGCCGCGTTCGAGGCACGGAACTTGTCCGTGATCTCGGCGACGGCTGCAGCCTTGTCAGGCCTTGCCATAGGCTTACGCCTCCTTCCGTGATGTCGAAGTCGGGCCGACCTGCGAAAGTCGACCATCTGTACCTCGGACACGCCGGTCTGGTCGGAAGGAGACACCCTGCAAAACAGTGAGAGCCCCGGTGCGCAGGCGCACGGGGCTCAAGAAGACCTCTACGGCCGGACGGCGAACCGAACGGACCGGAAGTCCAAGCTCCAAACACTCCTGCGCGGGCTGTCTGCGGAAATTCGCAGATCCTTCGGTCGCCCCGCACTCCTGCGAGCACACGACGACAACCAGCGGTCTTTGGCTTCCACCAAAGTAGCCCGGCCACAAGGTTTGAAGCAAATCGCCCCGCTCCGTCCCGGGACGGGCGGGCTCAGCGGGCGGGCTCAGCGGGCAGTCGGGCACAGCGGGCAACCGGGCTCAGCCGGCAGCCGGGCTCAGCGGGCGGTCGGCGCGATGCTGCGGGTCCCGCCGTCGGCGGTGTCCGTCTCGGCCGGAGCCTGGAGCGACAGGGCCCCGCCGAAGTCGGAGTACAGCACCGTGTCGTCGGCGCTGCCGTCCGGCCCGGCGCCCGTCCGCCGCAGCTGGACGACCTGGTCCTTGTCGTTCAGCCACAGGTCGAGCGTCAGCGAGGTGGCCCCGCCGGGCGCCAGCGCCGACTCGAGCCCCTGCCGGCGGGCCGCGCTCAGCTGGGTCTGGGCCGCCGCGTACTGCGCCGCCGTGGTGGTGACCCGGTAGTGCTGGACCGTGCTGTCGTCGATCTTCTCCTCGCCGACCAGCACCGGATCGCTCACCGCGGTCGCCGCGGCCAGCGCGACGACCGGGTTGAGCTGGTCGAACAGCCCCGCGTACGGGACCTCGCGGTGCCCGTCCGGGCCGGCGGCGCCGCTGAACTTCTCCCAGTGGCGGCCGCTCAGGCGGGCGGCGGTGGCCTCGTCCCCGCCCTGGTAGGCCGTGGTGTCCATGACGATCAGCTGCTCGGAGGTGCCCGGCGTGCTGCGCTTGATCTGCAGGGCCGTCTTGGGCTGCCAGAACAGCAGTCCGGTGGCGCTGTCCTGGCCGAGCCGGTAGGCGATCTTGGCCCGGCGGGCGGTCTGCATGGCGATCTGGGCCGAGAGCAGCACCCCGTGCGGGGAGCGGTCGGTGGGCTTGGCGGCATCGGTCGGCGAAGCGCCCACCGAGCTCGGCGCACTGGGCGTGGCCGGGCCGGCGGCCGGGGCCGCCCCACCGGTGCACCCGGCCAGCGCGCCCGCGAGCAGCACGACGGCCACCCCGGCCGTCATCCGCCGCCGCACTGCCATGCCGTCTCCTGCCCTCGATACCTGCTGCCGGTGCCGTCCACCATGTCACGCGGCCGCCCTCCGCCCCGCGCGGGCCTACCCGCCGACGACCTCGGCCGGCGCGGGGGCCCGGACCTCGAACGCCACTCCCGGGTCGGAGACAGCCGTGGTGGTGACTTCGGTTCCGGCCGGGCCCTGCACGGTCTGCCGCATCCGCAGCAGCCGGTCCTCCTCGGTGATCCAGACGTCGTAGTCGACCGATTCCGTGCCCTGCGCCCGGTAGTACCCGAGGACGGCCGCCAGTCGCGGCCCGGTCAGGTTCTGGTCGGCCCCGAACAGCGCCTCGACGGTGGCGCTCGCCCGGTAGTGGGTGGCCGGGGTGCCGCCGACGTCCTCGGTCCCCACCGTGCTGAGCTTCCCGACCAGGGCGACCGAGCGCAGCCGGCCGCTGGGGTTCGACACCAGCCCGGTCATCCAGCCGCCCGCGTAGCCGCCGGCTCCGGCTCCGGCCGGATCGAGGGCCTCCGCCCCGGCCCGCTCGGACCGCTGCCACCGGCCGCCGGGGAGCCCGCCGGCCGGCGCGTCGTGTGCGACGTAGCAGAGACCGTCCACCACCAGCACCCGGCCGCTGCCCAGCCGGTCGGTGAGCCGCAGGTCGCCGATGTCCCTGGCGCCCCAGGAGAGCGTGCCGTCCGCACTGCTCTGCCCCGCCGGCCCCTGCCGGTCGGTGCGGATCCGGGCGCTGCCCGAGTCGTCCAGGCCCTGGGCGGCAGCCATCAGTACCTGCCGGGCCGGGCGCTCGGCCGGCGTGCCCTGCGAGACGGCGCCTGGCTGCGAGCCGGGCCCGGGGCCGCTGCTCACGTCGAGGGTGGCGATGGCGGCGCCGAACACCGTCAGGGTCGCCACCACCCCCAGGGCGACTATTCGGTCGGACGGCACGGGACGCTCCACAGGACGCGGGCAGGGTCAGCCGAGCGTAATCCGGCGGCCGACGCGACCGGCGGCCGGGGGTATCCCGTGCCGGGTAGGCGGCCCGGAGCAACGACAGCGGGCCCGTACCCCCGGGAAAAGGGGGTACGGGCCCGCCGTACGGACTGAGCTGCGCCCAGGACGCGACCGCCGGTCAGAGCACGAGGGCTCAGACGGAGGCCGGGTCCTCCTCGACCAGGAGGTTGCGGGTGCGGTTCGGGTCCACCTGGATGCCGGGGCCGATCGTGGTCGCGATCGCGGTCTTCTTGATGTACCGGCCCTTGGCCGCGGACGGCTTGGCGCGGAGCACCTCGTCGAGGGCGGCGGCGTAGTTCTCGACCAGCTGCTCGTCGGTGAAGGAGACCTTACCGATGATGAAGTGCAGGTTCGAGTGCTTGTCGACGCGGAACTCGATCTTGCCGCCCTTGATCTCGTTCACGGCCTTGGCCACGTCCGGGGTCACGGTTCCGGTCTTCGGGTTCGGCATCAGACCACGCGGGCCGAGCACGCGGCCGAGGCGGCCGACCTTGCCCATGAGGTCCGGGGTGGCGACGACGGCGTCGAAGTCGAGGCGGCCCTTGGCGACCTCGTCGATGAGCTCGTCGGAGCCGACGATGTCGGCACCCGCAGCACGCGCGGCCTCGGCACGCTCGCCGGTCGCGAAGACCAGGACCCGAGCGGTCTTACCGGTGCCGTGCGGGAGGATCACGGTGCTGCGGACCATCTGGTCGGCCTTGCGCGGGTCGACGCCCAGACGCATGGCGACCTCGACGGTGCCGTCGAACTTGGTGGTCGACGTCTCCTTGGCGAGGCGGATGGCCTCAAGGGGTGCGTAGAGACGGTCGCGGTCAACCTTGGCGGCCGCGGCCGTCAGAGCCTTGCTGCGCTTCACTGCTGCTCCTGAATAGATAGCGGAGTTGTGGTGTCTCGGGCCGCGCTGGCCCTACCACAGGGACGAAGGGGGCTGATCAGCCCTCGACCGTGATGCCCATCGACCGGGCGGTGCCGGCGATGATCTTCGCGGCGGCGTCCAGGTCGTTGGCGTTCAGGTCGGGGAGCTTCACGGTGGCGATCTCGCGGACCTGGGCGCCGGTGATCTTGGCGACCTTGGTCTTGTGCGGCTCGGCCGAGCCCTTCTCCACGCCCGCGGCCTTCAGGATGAGGCGCGCGGCCGGCGGCGTCTTCGTGACGAAGGTGAAGGAACGGTCGTCGTAGACCGTGATCTCCACCGGCACGATCATGCCGCGCTGCGACTCGGTCGCAGCGTTGTAGGCCTTGCAGAACTCCATGATGTTCACGCCGTGCTGGCCCAGCGCGGGGCCGACCGGCGGAGCCGGGTTGGCCGCGCCGGCCTTGATCTGGAGCTTGATAAGCCCCGTGACCTTCTTCTTCTTGGGAGGCATGTCTCTCCGGGTCCTTCTGAGAGGGGATTGTCGAAGTGTGCGGCCAGGCGGGGCGACACCCGGAAGGCAGCGCACACATCGGACCAGGCTAACGCGGATGCGTCGCTGGACCAAAACGGTTCGGGGGCGGAGCCGAAGCCCCGCCCCCGAACCGAAGACCTGTGCAGATTTACCTGCGGCCGGGTCAGTTCTTCTGGATCTGGTCGAACGAGAGCTCGACCGGGGTCTCGCGACCGAAGATCTCGACCAGGCCCTTGACCTTCTTGGAGTCCGGGTTGATCTCGTTGATCGTCGCCTGCAGCGTGGCGAACGGCCCGTCGGTGACGGTGACCGAGTCGCCGACCTCGAAGTCGAGCACCTGGACCTCGACCGGCTTGCCCGGCATCGGGCGGCCGGCGTCCTTGGCCGCCTGGCGCTCCACGTCGGGGGCGAGCATCTTGACGACCTCGTCCAGCGTCAGCGGGTACGGGTCGTAGGCGTTGCCGACGAAGCCGGTGACACCGGGGGTGTTGCGCACGACGCCCCAGGACTCCGGGGTGAGGTCCATGCGGACCAGGACGTAGCCGGGGAGCTTGTTCTGGCGGATGGTCTTGCGGTCGCCGTTCTTGATCTGGACGACCTCCTCCTGCGGCACCTCGGACTGGAAGATGTAGTCCTCGACGTTCAGGGAGACGGAGCGCTGCTCCAGGTTCTGCTTCACGCGGTTCTCGTAGCCGGCGTAGGTGTGGATGACGTACCACTCGCCCGGCGCGGTGCGCAGCTTCTCGCGGAACTCGGCGACCGGGTCGACCTCGACCTCGGGCTCCTCCTCGGCCTCGGCCTCGGCAGCAGCGTCCTCGTCCTCGTCCTCTTCGTCGGCCTCGGCAGCGTCCTCGTCGTCCTCGTCGGACTCCACGTGCAGCGCGGCGACCTCGGCGGGCACGTCGGCCTCGTCCTCGTCGGACGCCTCGACCTCGTCCTCGTCGCTGTCCGCGGCGTCCACGATCTGCTCGGCGGACTCGGAGTCGGCGGCACTGTCAGCCAGTGCGGCCGCGTCCAGCTCGGCGGCGACATCCGCCTCGCGGACGGTCTCGTCGGCGTCGTACAGGGGGGACTCAGACACGGTGGCTGCTTCTTTCCTGGAGATGGTGAAGATGGCGCGCTCCGGGCCGCTCCGGCGCCGCGCTGCTCTCGCGGGCGCGCCAGGAAAAACGACTCAGAGACTTCAACAGTACCGAGTCCACGGTAGCGGGCTCGTACGATCGCCGCCGACAGCTCGACCCGGACCAATGAATCGGCCCGGGTCGGTGTGCTTGTCCTTGGTGCTGAAGTCGGTGGGGCGGAGGTCGGTCAGCCGAAGATCCACAGGCTGAGCTTGGCGAAGCCGAAGTCGAGACTGGCCACCAGGCCCATGATCACGACAACGAAGACGACCACGACGGTGGTGTAGTTGACCAGCTCGTTGCGGCTCGGCCAGACGACCTTGCGCAGCTCCGCGATGATCTGGCGGTAGAACAGCGCCAGCCGGGCGAACACGCCCTTCTTGGCGCGCTTACCGGACTTCTTGTCGCCGTCGCCACCGCGGCCGGCACGCTTGCGGTCGCGGCGCGAGAGCGCCTTGTCCCCGCCCTCGGCAGGCGTGGCCCCGTCAGCGCCTTCGGCACCCTCAGGGTTGCCGCTCTCAGGCGTTGCGGTGGAGCCCGTGGTCTCCGTCACTCGTCCTCACCTGAATCCGGTCCAGCCGAGCGTCGCGCGCGCCTTGAGCACGAGCGATCCGGCGAAAGCAGTGCTGATTGTGGCCCTCTCCGCATCAAGCCCGCTCGCTCGACGAGAGCGAACGGGCTTGCCACGGATCAAGCAGCAGGGCAAGAGGGACTTGAACCCCCAACCGCCGGTTTTGGAGACCGGTGCTCTACCAATTGAGCTATTGCCCTACGGCACCTTGCGGCGCCTGCAGTGTCCCCCAACCTACCGCATCCTGAGCCGCTGTACAGACAGTGACTTCGGACACCGCAGTTCGGGAGCCATCGAGCAGTGAGTGTACGTGTTCCAGGGCGTTTGGTCGAACCTCTCACCCCCGGGAGCCCCGGACGGTGCGCCCCGGCCGCCGCGGTCCACCCCGTGCGCGTACGCATGGTGAAACCGCGATGCCCGGTCCGTCCCGGTTCTGCGAACATTCAGGCATGAGCGCTTCCACCCCGCAGCCCGACAGTTCCGTCCGCCCCGCCGACCGCCGGGTGTCCGCCCGGATCGGTGCGATCGCCGAGTCCGCCACCCTCGCGGTGGACGCCAAGGCCAAGGCCCTCAAGGCGGCCGGCCGGCCGGTCATCGGCTTCGGCGCAGGCGAGCCGGACTTCCCCACCCCGGACTACATCGTCGACGCCGCCGTCGAGGCCTGCCGCGACCCCAGGAACCACCGCTACACCCCTGCCGGCGGCCTGCCCGAGCTCAAGGCCGCGATCGCCGCCAAGACGCTGCGCGACTCCGGCTACCGGGTGGACGCCTCGCAGGTGCTGGTCACCAACGGCGGCAAGCAGGCCATCTACGAGGCCTTCGCCGCGATCCTCGACCCGGGCGACGAGGTCATCGTCCCGGCCCCGTACTGGACCACCTACCCGGAGTCGATCCAGCTCGCGGGCGGCGTCCCGGTCGAGGTCGTGGCCGACGAGACCACCGGCTACAAGGTCTCGGTCGAGCAGCTGGAGGCCGCGCGCACCGAGAACACCAAGGTCCTGCTGTTCGTCTCGCCCTCCAACCCGACCGGCGCGGTGTACACCCGCGACGAGGTCGAGGCGGTCGGCCGCTGGGCCCTGGAGCACGGCCTCTGGGTGCTCACCGACGAGATCTACGAGCACCTGGTCTACGGCGACGCCGAGTTCGTCTCGCTGCCGGCCCTGCTGCCCGAACTCGCCGACAAGACCGTCGTGGTCAACGGCGTGGCCAAGACCTACGCGATGACCGGCTGGCGGGTGGGCTGGGTGATCGGCCCGCAGGACGTCATCAAGGCCGCGACCAACCTCCAGTCGCACGCCACCTCCAACGTCTCGAACGTGGCCCAGCGCGCCGCGATCGCGGCGGTGGCCGGCGACCTCTCCGCCGTGCACGAGATGCGCACCTCGTTCGACCGCCGCCGGCGCACCATCGTGCGGATGCTCAACGAGATCGACGGCGTGGTCTGCCCCGAGCCCGAGGGCGCGTTCTACGTCTACCCGTCGGTGAAGGGCCTGCTCGGCAAGGAGATCCGCGGCAAGCGCCCGGCGACCTCCGCCGAGCTGGCGAGCCTGATCCTGGACGAGGCCGAGGTCGCGGTCGTCCCCGGCGAGGCCTTCGGCACCCCCGGCTACCTGCGGCTCTCCTACGCACTCGGGGACGCCGACCTCGCCGAGGGCGTCGGCCGGCTGCAGAAGCTGCTCGGCGAGGCCGTCGCCTGACCCGCGCCGAAACCACCGCCCCCGTCACCCCTTCGAGGGACGTGACGGGGGCGGTTCCCGTCCGGGGCCCGGATACGGCAGGATCAGCGAATGGAACGCCTGCCTGTACCCCGCGACGTGAGGGACCTGCCCAAGGCCCATCTCCACCTGCACTTCACCGGCTCGATGCGCCCGGCCACCCTGCTGGAGCTCGCCGACAAGCACCGGATGCGGCTGCCCGAGGCCCTCAGCTCCGGCGAGCCGCCACAGCTGCGCGCCACCGACGAACGCGGCTGGTTCCGCTTCCAGCGGCTCTACGACACGGCCCGCTCCGTCCTGCGGGACGAGGAGGACATCCGCCGGCTCGTCCTGGAGACGGCCGAGGACGAGCGGCGCGACGGCTCCCGCTGGCTGGAGATCCAGGTCGACCCGACCTCGTACGCGCCGCTGCTCGGCGGACTGATCCCGGCCCTGGAGCTCGTCCTGGACGCCGTCCGGCACGCCTCCGAGGCCACCGGGGTCGGCATCAGGGTGCTGGTCGCGGCCAACCGGATGAAGTCCCCGATGGACGCCCGGACACTGGCCCGCCTCGCCGTCCGGTACGCCGACCAGGGCGTGGTGGGCTTCGGCCTCTCCAACGACGAGCGGCGCGGCCTCGCCAGGGACTTCGACCGGGCCTTCGCGATCGCCAGGAACGGCGGCCTGCTGGCCGCGCCGCACGGCGGCGAGCTGTCCGGCCCGGAGTCCGTCCGGGACTGCCTGGACGACCTCGGCGCGGGCCGGATCGGCCACGGCGTGCGCGCCGCGGAGGACCCGCGGCTGATGCAGCGCCTCGCCGACCGCGAGATCACCTGCGAGGTCTGCCCGTCCTCCAACGTCTCGCTCGGCGTCTACGAGCGGGCCGAGGACGTACCGCTGCGCAGGCTCTTCGAGGCGGGCGTGCCGCTCGCGCTGGGCGCCGACGACCCGCTGCTGTTCGGCTCCCGGCTGGCCGAGCAGTACGGCCTGGCCCGGGACGTGCTCGGCTTCAACGACGCCGAACTCGCCGAACTCGCCCGGCAGTCCGTCCGGGGCTCGCGCGCGCCGGAGAGCGTCCGGAAGGAGCTGCTCGCCGACATCGACACCTGGCTGACGGGCTGACCGGCCGGGCCGGGTCCGGGGACGCCTAGAGGGCGACGCCCACCAGCACCGGCTCGTTGACCAGCTCCACCCCGAAGGCCGACCGCACACCGTCCCGGATCTCCCGGGCCAGTGCCAGCAGGTCCCCGGCGGTGGCGCCGCCCCGGTTGGTGAGCGCCAGGGTGTGCTTGGTGGAGAGCGTGGCCGGCCCGCTGCCGTAGCCCTTGCCGAAGCCGGCCTGGTCGATCAGCCAGGCTGCGGAGGTCTTGGTGCAGCCGTCCGGCGCGGGGTAGGCGGGGGCGGTGCGGCCGTCCAGCCCGGCCAGGAACGCCTGGTACTGAGCGGCCGTCAGGACGGGATTGGTGAAGAAGGAACCCGCCGACCAGGTGTCGTGGTCGGCCGGGTCCAGCACCATGCCCTTGCCGGAGCGCAGGCGCAGCACGGCGTCCCGGGCGGCCGCCAGGCCGACCCGCTCGCCCTGCTCGACGCCCAGGTGCCGGGCCGTCTCGGCGTACTTCACCGGGGTGGAGAGCCCGCCGTTGTCCTCCAGCGCGAAGCGCACCCGCAGCACCACGTAGCGCTCGGGGTCGGCCTTGAAACGGCTGTGGCGGTAGGAGAACCCGCACTCGGCGCCGGTCAGGGTGACCGTCCCGCCCGCCCGGCGGTCGTACGCGACCACCTCGGTGATGCTGCTCGACACCTCCTGGCCGTACGCGCCGACGTTCTGCACCGGCGTGGCGCCGGCCGAACCGGGGATGCCGGCCAGGAACTCGATGCCCGCCAGGCCCTCGTCCACCGTCCGGGACACCGCGTCGGCCCAGACCTCGCCGGCGGCCAGTTCGAGCGTCGCGGCGTCCAGCCCGAAGCCGGTCGTGGCGATCCGCAGCACGGTGCCGGCGAACCCGCCGTCGCCGATCAGCAGGTTGCTGCCGCCGCCGATCACCAGCAGCGGCTCACCCGCGGCGTCGGCCTCGCGGACGGCCTGGACCACCTCGGCATCGGTGGTCGCGGTGACCAGCCGCCGGGCGGGGCCGCCGAGCCGGAGGGTGGTCAGCGGGGCGAGGGGAGCGTCGTGTTGTACCAGCACGCCCCCAGCGTACGGGGACCGGCAGGCGCCGGCCGCGCGCCCCGGACACCGCGACCCGCCGCACTGTGTCGTGGATCACATCCGAGCCGAAGGTGCCAGGACGGCCGAAATCGGCCCGCCGACGGGTAGTCCCCGCTGTCCGGCCACCGTGCGTCTGCCTTCGAGGACGAGGCGCGCACCATCGGCAGCACCGCGCCCCCGGCCGGCTGACCGCCCTCGGCACAACGGGCGGGGCCCGGGGCGTTCGCCCCGGGCCC
>NZ_JBHUWW010000097.1:0-34005 GCF_042669755.1 Kitasatospora sp. NPDC057223
CCTCGTGGGGGGCCCGGCCGGCCCGGCGAAGCCTTCACCTGCCCTTCGGACTAGCGGTACGAACTACGGAAGCGGGCGGGTCGGACGGACCGGGTCACTTGCCGTCGGAGACACCGAGGGCCTGGAAGTCGATCTCGCCGCCCAGCGCGTCCTGGGTGTAGACGTTGGTCAGGCGCGGGTTGCGGTAGTTGAGCGCCTTGTCCGCGACGATCGGCAGGTAGTAGCCCTGGTCGATGACCTTGTGGTTGATCTTCTTGTAGAAGTCGGCGGCCTTGGCCGGGTCGGTCTCGCCGGTCGCCGCGTCGAACCAGCCGTTGATCTCCGGGTCGTTGATCTCGGAGTAGTTGCTGTTGCCGTTCTGGGTGATGAACCGGCCGTCGGTGAGCGGCTGGAGGAAACCGCCGCCGTTCGGGTAGTCGGCCGCCCAGCCCATCACGATCAGGCCGTAGCCCTTCGTCCCGACGACGCTCGGCGAGCCGATCTCGGAGGCGATCAGCTTGCCGTCGTACTGGTCCACGGTGACGTCGACGTTGATGGCCTTCAGCGCGCTCTGCAGGGCGACGGCGGAGTTGACTTCCTTCTCCTTGTTGCCGCGGACCG
Organism: Kitasatospora sp. NPDC057223; assembly: GCF_042669755.1. Classification (NCBI taxonomy): domain Bacteria; kingdom Bacillati; phylum Actinomycetota; class Actinomycetes; order Kitasatosporales; family Streptomycetaceae; genus Kitasatospora; species Kitasatospora sp. NPDC057223. The sequence goes on from NZ_JBHUWW010000097.1 coordinate 601, forward strand.
CGATGTTGGTCTTGAAGCCGTCCGGCTTGCCGCAGAGCTTGAGCTCCTCCTTGGCCTTCGCCACGTCGGGCTTGCCCTTGGTGAAGCCGAACGGGTCGTAGTCGTCCGAGCCGAGGATGTTCGGCGGCAGCATGGAGCCGTAGGTGGAGCCGGCCGTGGAGCCGCCGCGGGCGGTCTGCAGGGCGGTGGTGTCGGCCGCGTACAGGACGGCCTTGCGGCAGTGCTCGTTGTCGAACGGCGCGACCTTCGGCACCACCGAGATGTAGCGGATGAAGCCGTTGTAGGCGTCGTCGGTGTGGGCCTTGAGCGCCGGGTCGGTCAGCACCTTGGCGCCGGCGGCCTGGGAGAGGCCGGTCTGGCTGAAGTCGATGTCGGCCGAGCCGTCGAGCAGGCGGGCGTCCATGTCGTCGGCGTTGGTGGTGATGGTCAGCTTCACGACGTCCGGCAGCGCCTTGCGGACGGTGTCCGTCGCCTGGTCCCAGCTCTCGTTGCGGACCAGCTCGACGGACTTGCCGGGCTCGATCGACTTGAACTTGTACGGGCCCGAGGAGACCGGCTTGTCACCGTACTTGGAGCCGGTGTCCAGCTTGGCCGGCACCGGCGAGGCGCTGCCCATGGCCAGCAGGTACAGGAAGGAGGAGTCCGGCTTGGCCAGGTGGAAGACGATGGTGCTGTCGTCCGGGGTCTCGACCGTCTTCAGGCCCAGCTTGTTCGGGTCGGCGTCGGTGTAGGGGCCCTTGTAGTCCTGGCCCTGGTCCAGGGACTGGATCAGGTAGGTCGGGCCGCCGCTGATGACGTCCTGGGCGAAGATCCGCTCGATGCCGTACTTGATGTCCTTCGAGGTGATCGGCGAGCCGTCCTCGAACTTCACCCCGGGCTTCAGCTTGAAGGTGTACGTCTTGCCGTCGGCCGCGATCTCCGGCTGGGCCGCCGCGAGGTCGGGGACGAGCTTGAGGCCGTCCTTGCCGGGCTTGGAGTCGTACGTCAGCAGCGTACGGGCGTAGTAGCGCTGGAAGTTCCACACCGAGGCGTAGTAGGCGCGGCCCGGGTCCCAGGAGTCGGCGTCCGTGCTGGTCCACAGGTTGATGGTGCCGCCCTTCTTGTCCGAGGGGTTGAGCACCTTGCCGACCGCGGCGTTGAAGCCGCCCTCACTGCCGCCCTTGCTGGCGTCGCTGCTGGTGCCGCCGCCCTTGGAGCCGCCACAGGCGGAGGCGGTGAGCACCAGCGTGGCCACCAGGGCAGTGGCGGCGAGCGTCCGGTTACGCGTCATGAGTACGGTTCCTCCTGAGGATGTGCGGGCCCGATCGGTCCGCCGGGACGTGCTGGTCCCCGGGTGCGGGGTGGGACTGCTGGGGGTGCCGGAGCGGCGGACTGCGGGGAGCCGCACCGGCGTCGGCTCAGTTCCCCTTGGGGTCGAGCGCGTCGCGCAGGCCGTCACCGAAGAGGTTGAAGGCGAGCACGGTGACGAAGATCGCGAGGCCCGGGACGACCATGTAGGTCGGGTCCACCTGGTAGATCTTGGTGGCCTGCGAGAGCATCTGGCCCCAGGACGGGGTGGGGGGCTTGACCCCGGCGCCCAGGAAGCTGAGCGCGGCCTCGCTGAGGATGTTGGTCGGGATGATCAGCGTCGCGTAGACGAGGATCGGCGCGACCAGGTTGGGCAGCAGCTCGCGCAGCAGGATGTGGATGCTGCCGGCGCCCAGGCTGCGGGCCGCGTCGACGAACTCCCGTTCGCGCAGCGACAGTGCCTGCCCCCGGACGATGCGCCCGATGTAGGGCCAGCCGAAGAAGCCGATCACCAGGATCAGGATCGCCATCCGGACGCCGCTGCCGGTCAGTCCGAGCAGCTCGTTGGGCATCACCGAGACCAGCGCGATGGAGAACAGCAGTTGCGGGAAGGCCAGCAGGACGTCCATCACCCTGCTGATCGCCGCGTCCACCCAGCCGCCGAAGTAGCCGGCCGCGACGCCCATCAGGACGCCGATGACGACCGAGACGCCGGCCGCGAGGAAGGCCACGAGCAGCGAGATCTGGGCCCCGTAGAGGATCCGGCTGAAGACGTCCCGCCCGAAGGTGGGGTCGACGCCGAGCAGGTAGTCACCGCTGATGCCGCCGAAGGCGCCCTTGGGCAGGCCCAGTTCGGGGTTGATCTGGTCCGGGTGCGGCTCGTCGACCGGGTGGCCGAACAGTGAGGTGAGCACCGGTGCGAGAAGCGCGGCGAGGATCAGCAGCACCACCACGACGCCGCCCGTGAGGGCGACCTTGTCGCGTTTGAGGCGGTCCCAGGCGATCCTGCCCGGGGAGCGGCCTTCGATCCGCTTCGCCGGCGCCGCGACGGCCTGCTCGGCCGTCTGCCCGCCGGTCTGCGATCCGGTGGTGTCGATGGGTGTGGTCATGAGTCAGTTCGGTCCCCTCGCCGACGGTGGCCGGCCCACGGTGCCCGGTCGCGCGAGGTGTTCCGGCCCGATCCGGGCCAGGACTGCGTGTGCCGGGCGTCGCTACTGGTGCGTTGCAACGGTGCGGTGGTGCGCCGGTCGCCGGTCGGCGGTACGGCGGTGCGGAAGTTCAGCGGTTCGGTCGTGCGGTGCTGCAGCTGTGCTGGCGTGCGGCGGTACGGGGTACGGCGCAGGTGGTGCTCAGGTGCTCAGGTGCTCCGCCCGGGATGGCGCATCGGGCGGATCATGCGGCCTGCGTGCGTATTCGCCCTTGTGGGGCCGCACCCGTGGACTGCATTGCCGGAACTCTCTGTCATCCGGACGACGTTGCGCCAGACCTGACAACCGAAGGATGCCCAACTGTGATCTGTCGGCATGCACGGTCCCGGCAGCCGCATAGTGTTCTTCACATGGCTGTTACATGCATGTCAAGATCGGGAACAGAACTGGCGCAATGATGGCCCGGAAAACGCCATGACCGGCCTGATTCGATGTCAGGCCGGTCATGGGTGGAGACACTCAAGGTGAAGGTTTCGCAAAGGCGCCCTCAGCGCCCGGGGTACCCCGACCACGGCTGCTGCGGCCACCCCGGGCCGGCCGGCGGCTGGGCGCCGTACGGGTAGGGGCCCTGCGGCGCCTGCGGGTACGGGCCCTGCGGCGGGTAGGGGCCCTGCGGCGGCCGGCCGGGGCCCGCCGCCTCCCGGTCGAAGAACGGGCGGGCGTTCGCCCGCATCCACATCGCCACCGGGTCGTACTCGTCGGCCATCGCCACCGTCGACACGGCGAGCCCCTCCGGGGCGACCGCGACGGCCCGCTGCATCAGCGCCCGGACCGCCTCCACCGCGGGCGGCGAACTGTCGTAGAGCTCCAGGCCGATCGCCAGGTACGGCTCGCCCACCGACGGTCGCACCCAGGCCCGGCGCAGCGCCCGGACGGCCCGTACCTCGACCGCCTGGTGCTCCAGCAGTCCGTAGAACTGCGGTGCCTGGACCTGCGGTTCGCTCAGCTGGAGCGGCCCGGCGGGCAGCCGGTCCAGCCCGGCCGCGATCCGGCGCAGGTCCGCCCACGGGATGCCGACCCCGCCGCCGGGGGCGTGCGGGTTCAGCCACAGGCCCCAGCGGGTGCGGTACAGCGAGGCGGCGATCTCCTGCCCGGAGATCACCTCGTGGGCGCGCGCCCAGCCGCTCGCCGCGAGCTGCTCGGGGGAGGTGACGGCGGGCGCGTAGCCGTGGCCGGAGACGTCCATGTTCCCGTACTGGGCGTCCGGACTGCCCGGGGTGCCGTGCCAGAGCAGCATCCAGACCTGGCCCTCGGCCAGGGCGCGCAGCAGGCTCTCGTACGCCTCGTAGCGCTCCGGCCCGACCTCGCGCAGGGCGCGCTCCAGCGCCCCCTGGTCCCCGCCGGGGCGCGCGGTGGGTGCCGGACCCCACGGTCCCGGTGCACCGCCTCCTGCCGCTCCCGCGCTCACTTCGGCCCCTCTTCCCGTCCGCTACCGCCAATGTCGCCAGGTCTCCGACGCAGCCTAGGGGGCGTCGCGGACAGTCGCCATGCCGACGTGCCCCACTCTGCGGTCACATCCTTGTGTAGAACGGCCGCACCTGGCTCAGCAGCCACTCGACCACCGGGTCGTCCACCAGGTCGAGCAGCACGAGGTGGACGCCGCCGGGCAGCGGCGCGGTTCCCAGCGCCCGCCCGAGCGCCTCGTTCACCGCGCCCGGGTCGGCCGGCCAGGCCGTGTCCAGCTGCACGCCGACGAACAGCACCGTCGGCTCGCCCTCCACGCTCGCCAGCGCCCGGCGCGCCGTCAGCACACCCGGCATCGCCGCGAGTTCGACGCTCGCGGCGGACAGGAAGCCGATCGGCTCCTCCTCCGGGGCGGGCTCGCGCAGCGCGACCCGGCCGCCGGCGCCGTCAGCGGCCCCGCCGCCGTCCCAGCGGTCCTCGCGCGGCCCGCGCCGCAGCTCCGCCACCCCCGCCGGGGGCACCGGGATACCGACCGGGGCGTGCGGGTTCACCGCGATGCCGAGGCCGAGCGGCAGGCCGCGCGCGAACTCCCACACCGGCGCGACGGCGAAGGCCAGGCCCGGGGCGTGCTGGAGGAACTGCTCCTGCGAGGAGAACACCGGCACGTAGGGGGCGGCGGCCAGTTCGATCGTCGGCAGGTCCAGTGACCCGCCCTGCGGGTCGGCGCCGGCCGGCAGCGGGATCCACACCTGGCTGCGCGCCAGCACCTCCATCACCCGGGGCGTGGCGCCCGGGTCGCCGAGCGCGGCGGTGAGCACCTGCTCCAGCTCGTTGGCCGGCCAACTGCCGCCCGGCGGCGCCACCCCCGGCCCGCCCCACGCCTGCGTGTCCTCCACCGGGTACCCCATGCGCGCCTGTACCGCCCCGTCTCTCGCCCTCGCCGCTGACGCGCCAGCCTATCGGCCCGGCGCGCCGGCGGACCGGGCGCGCACGGGACCCGATCGGGCCCGCGAATTCCCGGGGCCCTGACCGGCGGCAGGCGACGACCGCGAGCGCCCCGGGGGCGGGCCGAGCCTATGAGAGGATGTGCGCGTCCTCGTGCGTGGTCCGGCGGGGCGCCCAACTTCATACTGGCCGCTCGAACCCGCGCGGGAGAGTCCGGAGTGCCCCTGGGTACGGCCGGCGCCGAAGGAGCAAGTCCTCCCCGGAATCTCTCAGGCACCCCTACCGCACGGGCGAGGCACATCTGGAAAGCGGACACGGCCCTGCCGTGCGCCCACCCACGGTGCAAGCCGCCATGCTGTCCTCAGGGCAGCGCGCGGTGAAGCTCTCAGGTTGTGACGACAGATGGGGAGACCCAGCCGCCGCATGCCCGCGCGCAGGTCGAGCCCCGTCAGGGCCGCTACGGCGTGCGCACACCTGAGTGCCCAGCCCAAGGAGTACAGGCCATGTCGTCCCCCCGTCTCACCGCGCTCGACGCGCTGCACCGCGCCCTCGGCGCCACCATGACCGACTTCGCCGGCTGGGACATGCCGCTGCGCTACGGCAGCGAGCGCGAGGAGCACCTCGCCGTCCGGACGAAGGCCGGCCTGTTCGACCTCTCGCACATGGGCGAGATCACCGTCTCCGGCCCGCAGGCCGGCGAGCTGCTCGACCACGCGCTGGTCGGCTTCATCTCGGCGCTCGGCGTGCTGCGCGCCCGCTACACGATGATCTGCGCCGAGGACGGCGGCATCCTGGACGACCTGATCGTCTACCGGACCGCCGAGAACGAGTACCTGGTCGTCGCGAACGCCTCCAACGCCCAGCTGGTGCTGGACGAGCTGACCGCCCGTGCCGGCGGCTTCGACGCCGTCGTCCGCGACGACCGCGACGCCTACGCGCTGATCGCCGTCCAGGGCCCGGAGGCGAACGGCATCCTGGCCTCCGTCACCGACGCCGACCTGCCGGGTCTCAAGTACTACGCGCTGCTGCCGGCCACGGTGGCCGGCAAGCAGGTCTGGCTGGCCCGGACGGGCTACACCGGCGAGGACGGCTTCGAGATCTTCTCGGCCCCCGCCGACGCCGGGCACCTGTGGACGGCGCTGACCGAGGCGGGCCGGGGCGCCGGCCTCGTCCCGTGCGGCCTGTCCTGCCGGGACACGCTGCGCCTGGAGGCGGGCATGCCGCTGTACGGGCACGAGCTGAACACGGAGCTGACGCCGTTCGACGCGGGCCTGGGCCGGGTGGTGCGGTTCGACAAGACCACCAACGGCGGCGCCTTCGTCGGCCGCGAGGCGCTGGAGCGGGCGGCCGCCGAGGCCGGGGCGAACCCGCCGCGGGTGCTGGTCGGCCTGGTCTCCGAGGGCCGCCGGGTGCCGCGCGCCGAGTACGCCGTGGTGGACGCCGAGGGCGCCCCGGTCGGCCGGATCACCTCGGGTGCGCCGTCCCCGACGCTGGGCAGGCCGATCGCGATGGCGTACGTGGACGCCGCGCACGCCGCGCCCGGCAGCACCGTCGCGGTGGACGTCCGCGGCAAGCACGAGCCGGTCGAGGTCGTCGCGCTGCCGTTCTACAAGCGCGCCCGCTGACCCTGCCGCCCGCGCCACCACCCCCCTCCCCGACGTCCGCCCGTCGGACATTTCGGCCACCCGTTTTCCGCCGACCGCCTCCCATCCTGGAGAATGACGCCATGAGCAACCCCCAGCACCTGCAGTTCAGCAAGGAGCACGAGTGGCTGACCGCCGCCGAAGGCGGTGTCTCGACCGTCGGCATCACCGCCCACGCGGCCGACGCCCTCGGTGACATCGTCTACGTGCAGCTGCCCGCGGTCGGCGACACCGTCACCGCAGGTGAGACCTGTGGCGAGCTCGAATCCACCAAGTCGGTGAGCGACCTGTACTCCCCCGCGACCGGCGAGATCGTCGAGGTCAACCAGGCCGTCGTCGACGAGCCGGCCCTGGTCAACTCCGCCCCCTTCGAGGGCGGCTGGCTGTTCAAGGTCCGGCTCGACGGCGAGCCGGCGGACCTGCTGAGCGCCGACGAGTACACCGCCCTCACCGGCGGCTGAGCCACCCCGACGGAGGCGGCCGCAGCGCGGCGGCCGCCCCCGCCCGGCCCCTTGCCCGCTCCCGCCCGCCCCCGGCCGCCGACGGCCGACGTGCTGCGCGCGGCTGCCCCACGACGGGAAGATCCCACGATGACGGTTCTCAACCAGTCCCTGCACGCTCTCGACCCGGAGATCGCCGCCGCGGTCGACGCCGAGCTGCACCGCCAGCAGACCACCCTGGAAATGATCGCCTCCGAGAACTTCGCCCCGGTGGCGGTCATGGAGGCCCAGGGCTCGGTGCTGACCAACAAGTACGCCGAGGGCTACCCCGGCCGCCGCTACTACGGCGGCTGTGAGCACGTCGACGTGGCCGAGCAGATCGCCATCGACCGGGTGAAGGAGCTGTTCGGCGCCGAGCACGCGAACGTCCAGCCGCACTCGGGCGCACAGGCGAACGCCGCCGCGATGTTCGCGCTGATCCAGCCGGGCGACACCATCCTGGGCCTGAGCCTGGCCCACGGCGGCCACCTGACCCACGGCATGAAGATCAACTTCTCCGGCAAGCTCTACAACGTGGCCGCGTACCACGTCGACGAGAAGACCAACCTGGTCGACATGGCCGAGGTCGAGCGCCTCGCCAAGGAGCACCAGCCGAAGCTGATCATCGCCGGCTGGTCCGCCTACCCGCGCCAGCTGGACTTCGCCGCCTTCCGCCGCATCGCGGACGAGGTCGGCGCCCTGCTGATGGTCGACATGGCGCACTTCGCCGGCCTGGTGGCCGCGGGCCTGCACCCCAACCCGGTGCCGTACGCCGACGTGGTGACCACCACCACCCACAAGACCCTCGGCGGCCCGCGCGGCGGCGTGATCCTCTCCAAGGCCGAGTGGGCCAAGAAGATCAACTCCGCGGTGTTCCCCGGCCAGCAGGGCGGCCCGCTGGAGCACGTGATCGCCGCCAAGGCCGTCGCGTTCAAGGTCGCCGCGTCGGAGGAGTTCCAGGAGCGCCAGCAGCGCACCCTGGCCGGCGCGAAGATCCTCGCCGAGCGCCTGCTGAAGTCCGACGCCACCGAGGCCGGCGTGTCCGTGCTCTCCGGCGGCACCGACGTCCACCTCGTCCTGGTGGACCTGCGCAACAGCGCGCTGGACGGCCAGCAGGCCGAGGACCGCCTCCACGAGGTCGGCATCACGGTCAACCGCAACGCCGTCCCGAACGACCCGCGCCCGCCGATGGTCACCTCCGGCCTGCGGATCGGCACCCCGGCGCTCGCCACCCGCGGCTTCCAGGCCGAGGACTTCACCGAGGTCGCCGACATCATCGCCGAGGCACTGCTGCCCGCCTTCGACGAGGCCAAGGCCGCCGCCCTGAAGGCCCGGGTCAGCGCGCTGGCCGCGAAGTACCCGCTGTACCCGAACCTGTAGGACCAACCTCAGCACCCCGTGAGGCGGCCCACCCCCGCCGTCCTCCCGGAAACCCCGGGGCACCGCGCACACTGAACAGTGAGGCGGTGCCCCGTCCCATGCACTGCTTGTCCTTCCACGAGACCCGACAAGGACGTCCCCCCGTGGCCCTCAGCGTCTTCGACCTCTTCTCCGTCGGCATCGGCCCGTCGAGCTCCCACACCGTCGGCCCGATGCGGGCCGCCCGGATGTTCGCCCGCCGCCTGAAGTCCGAAGGGCTGCTGGTCCGGACCACCGCCGTCCGGGCCGAACTGTTCGGCTCGCTCGGCGCCACCGGCCACGGCCACGGCACCCCGAAGGCCGTCCTGCTCGGCCTGGAGGGCAACTCCCCGCGCACGGTGGACGTCGGCCAGGCCGACCTCGACGTGGAGCGGATCAGGGCCGCGAAGCGGCTGCGGCTGCTCGGCCACGACCTCGGGGACACCCACGAGATCGCCTTCGACCCCGCCACCCAGCTGATCCTGCACCGGCGCCGCTCGCTGCCGTACCACGCCAACGGGATGACCCTGGCCGCGTACGACGCCGACGGCGTGCCCGTGCTGGAGAAGACGTACTACTCGGTCGGCGGCGGCTTCGTGGTCGACGAGGACGCCCTCGGCGCGGACCGGGTGAAGCCGGACGACACCGTCCTGCGGCATCCCTTCCGCACCGGCGAGGAGCTGCTGCGGCTCACCCGGGAGACCGGGCTGTCGATCTCCGGCCTGATGCTGGAGAACGAGAAGGCCTGGCGCAGCGAGGCGGAGATCCGCGCCGGGCTGCTGGAGATCTGGCGGGTGATGCAGGAGTGCGTGCGGGCCGGCATGTCCCGCGAGGGCATCCTGCCGGGCGGGCTGAAGGTCCGCCGGCGGGCCGCCTCGGGCGCGCGGGCGCTGCGCGCGGAGGGCATCGGCCCGGCGAACGCGATGGAGTGGGTCACCCTCTACGCGATGGCCGTCAACGAGGAGAACGCCTCGGGGCAGCGGGTCGTCACCGCGCCGACCAACGGCGCCGCGGGCATCATCCCGGCCGTCCTGCACTACTTCCTGAACTTCATCCCCGGCGCCGACGAGGACGGCATCGTCCGGTTCCTGCTGGCGGCCGGTGCGATCGGGATGCTGTTCAAGGAGAACGCCTCGATCTCGGGGGCCGAGGTCGGCTGCCAGGGCGAGGTCGGCTCGGCCTGCTCGATGGCGGCGGGCGGCCTGGCCGAGGTGCTGGGCGGCTCCCCCGAGCAGGTGGAGAACGCGGCCGAGATCGGCATCGAGCACAACCTGGGCCTGACCTGCGACCCGGTCGGCGGCCTGGTGCAGATCCCGTGCATCGAGCGCAACGGGATGGCCTCGGTCAAGGCGATCACGGCGGCCCGGATGGCGCTGCGCGGCGACGGCCGGCACCACGTGTCGCTCGACAAGGCGATCAAGACCATGAAGGAGACCGGCGCCGACATGAAGGTCAAGTACAAGGAGACCTCGCGCGGCGGCCTCGCGGTCAACGTCATCGAGTGCTGACGCCCGGGGGCCCGGCAGTGGGCCCAAGTGGTGAATAATCAAAGGCCATTTCGTTAATCCATTCATCCACCAAAGGTGAACTGGGTTACATACCTTGCGATCGAAGCCCCACAGTTTGCTCACATCGTGAGACGCATGCGATAGTCGAAGCAGCCCGGGGCGTGACGACGCACCGGGCGCAATCCACGGCCGACCAACCGACCTGGCACGGCCGTCCCCATCGCGCGGTACGCACCCCCTTGACCAGCGCGATGACCTGCAGGGGCCCCCGCACCGGTACCACGGTGCCCGGGGGCCCTGCGTGTTTTCCGGGGCCGCACCGCGTGGGCCGCAGCCGGGCCTCAGCCGCGCTCGCGGACCTTGAGCTCGAACCAGACGCCCTTGCCGCGGGGCAGCAGGTCGGCGCCCCAGCGGTCCGAGAGGTCGTCCACCAGGAGGAGGCCGTAGCCGGTCTCGGCGAGGCCCGGTTCGGCGACGATCCGGCAGGGCAGGGCGCGTGAGGAGTCGCGGACCTCGACCCGGAGCCAGCCCGGGCGGCGCTGTAACTGGAGGCCGATGGTGCGCCCGGCGGCGTGGCGGACGGCGTTGGCGACCAGCTCGCCGGTGAGCAGCTCGCCCGCCTCCAGCTGCTGGTGCAGGCCCCAGGACTGCAGGACGGAGAGGATCAGCCGCCGGGCCACCGACGCGGACTGCGCACGGGAGGGCAGGACGACCTCGTCGGACCCCGCCTGGTCGCACATCCGGCCGAAATACACCTGCTGCAGCTCCGCCGGGCTGAGCCGTTCCAGGGCCGCCAGCGCCAGTGGCCTGCTCCCGGACGGACCGTCACCCACCAGGCCGGCCACAGGATGTGATGACTGTTCCGCTTCGCCCCATCCCGCCATGTGCCCATCATTGCGGAACGCATGCGGCCGCGTACGGACAATGAGCAAACAATCACTACCCTTCCGGCATATGCCGGTGGCGACCCGTTCGATCACGGGCCGCCACCGCCGGAATCACCCGGGGCCGGCTACCAGGAACCCCAGGGCAGGTTCCAGCCACTCAGGCCGTTGTCCGGCGCGACCTGGCCGCGCTCGGAGTTGACCACCGTGACGACGTCGCCGACCAGCGAGTCGGCGTAGAACCGGCCCGCCACGGTGTTCTCGCCGCCGCCCTTGACGTCCTGCAGTCCGACGCACCCGTGGCTGGTGTTCTCCTCGCCGAAGGAGTGGCCCCAGTAGTTGCCGTGCACGTACGTGCCGGAGTCGGTCAGCCGCATCGAGTGCGGCACCATCAGGTCGTACGGCGCGCCCTTGATCCCCGGCAGGGTGCTGGAGCGCATGTTCACCACGCCCTCCTTGGCGGAGATGACCATCGTGCCGTTCCAGGTCGGGTTCTCGGGCGAGCCGGAGGTGATCGGGATGACCGTGCTCTTCCCCTCGTTCACCACGGTCATCTCGTGGGTGTCCGCGTCCACGCCGGAGACCTGCGAGCGGCCGATGACGAACGGCTCGTCGCGGTCCACCCCGCCGTAGACGCCGGGGGAGACCTCGACGCTCTTCAGCCGGTAGTGGACGGTCACCCTGGTGCCGGGCTTCCAGTACGCCTCGGGGCGCAGGTCGAGCCGGCGGTCGCCGAACCAGTGGCCCTTGACGACCGTCCCGTTGTCGGTCTCGAAGGTGATGCCCTTCGCCACCTCGGCCTTGTTCTTCACGTCCTTGTCGAACGTCACCGAGACGATCATGCCGACCCCGTACGTCCCGCCGTCGGCGACGTTGTCCGTCGGGCCGGCCTCGTGCTCCGGCGTCAGCGTGGTGAAGCTGCTGTCCGCCGTGGCGACCAGGCCGCCGGCGTCCGCGGCCTGCGCGTTCACCCGGTACGCCGTGCCGACGGCGAGCGGCGCGGACGGCAGCCACCTGGCGCCGTCCGGGGTGGTGGCCCCCGCCACCTCCCGGCCGTCCCTGTCGGTGACGTGCACGGCGGTGAGCGTCCCGCCCGCCACCGAGACCTGCAGCGCGCCCGGCGCGACGCCGGTGGCGCCGTTCCCGGGCGAGATGTCCAGCACCGCCGCCGAGACCTTCGGCTGCGGCTGCGCGGCGGTGGCGGCCGGTGCCGGCGTCCCCGTGCCCGCCCCGCCCCCCGCGGCCGGCGCGCCCCCCTTGCTGCCGCCCTCGGCGGCGCCCGCGCCGCCGCCGCACGCGGTGGTCAGCACCAGCACGCCGCCCAGTACCGCGGCGGCCGCCCCCCTGCGTATCGCGCCCGTCGTGCGTATCGACCCGATGGGCCTGCGTATCGCCTGCACGGCCGACTCCCTCCCTTGATCCACAGCACCTGGCTGCCCAGACGGATACACGCCGTGGGGGGCGGAAAAGTTGCGCGCGGCCGCCGCCGATCCCGGCGGGGGCGAAAAAACCGGCCCGGCCCCGTGGGAGGGGGCCGGGCCGGTCGGGATCGCGCCGGGACTACCAGTTCTTCCAGTCCAGCGTCCAGCCGCTGAGGCCGTTGTCCGGCTTCACGACGGCGCTGGTGGAGTTCTTGATCGTGACCGGGTCGCCGATCATCGAGTCGTTGAAGAACTTGCCCGCCACCGAGGTGTCGCTGCCGCCCTGGACGTCCTGCATGGAGATGCAGCCGTGGCTGGCGTTGCTCTTGCCGAACGGGTTCGCCCAGTAGTTGCCGTGCAGGAAGGTGCCCGAGTCGGTCAGCCGCATCGCGTGCGGGACGTCCTTGATGTCGTACTCCGCGCCCAGGCCGACCGTCTCCGAGTTCATCCGGGTGACCTTCTCCTTGCTGGAGATCACCATGGTCCCGTTCCAGGAGGCGTTCTTGGCGTCGCCCAGGGTCACCGGCAGGGTCGTGCTCTTGCCGTCCCGCACCACGGTCATCTGGTGCGTGGCGGAGTCGGCGGTGGAGACCTGCGAGCGGCCGATGACGAACGGCTCGTCCTTCTCCACGTCGCCGTAGACGCCCGGAGCTATCTCGACGTTCTTCAGCCGGTACTTGATGGTCACCTTGGTACCGGGCTTCCAGTACTTCTCCGGACGGAAGTCCAGTCGCTGGGTGCCGAACCAGTGGCCCTTGACCGTGGTGCCGTCGCTGGCGACGAACGTGATGCCGGCCAGCACCGCGTCCTTGTTCTTGACCGCCTTGCTGAACCTCACCGAGACGATCATGCCGACGCCGTACGTGGCGTTGTCGGCGATGTTGTCGTTGGTGGAGACGGTCTTGGCCGGCGTGAGCGTGGTGAAGCTCGTGGTGGACGCGGCCACCAGCCCGGCCGCGTCGGTGGCCTGGGCACTGACCTTGTAGACCATGCCCACGGCCAGCGCACCGGAGGGCTTCCAGCCCAGCCCGTCGGCGGTGATCTCACCGGGGACGGCCTTGCCCTCCTTGTCGGTCACCTCGACCGTGGTCAGCTTGCCGCCCGCCACCGACACCGCGAGGGCGTTGGTCGGGGCGACGTCCGCCGCGCCGTCGGCCGGCTGGACGTTCAGCACGGCGGCCGAGACCGTCGGCGCCGACGGCGTGGGTGCGGGCGCGGCCGAGCCGTCCGACCCGGCCGGCGTCGCTCCCCCGGTCGCGGCGATGTCGTTGCTCGCACCGCCGGCGTCGCCACCTGTGCTGCCGCCGCTGTTCGACGAGCAGGCGGCCCCCAGCAGCAGCACGCCACCCATCATCAGTGCGACAGCGCCCTGGCGCCCCCGGCCGGTCCTACGTATTGCGGCGTTGTCCGCCCTAACCGGCTTCACTCGGTCTCTCCCCTCCCGGTATCCACCCTGAATACACGCGCTGGTGCCCGAATGGGTTGCACCGGGAGTGGACCTTTCACACCTGGGGCCCGGGGGCGAGGAGCAGGATAGCCGGACTGGCTGAGTGAATCTCCGGCGGGAGGGCGGTGCTCTCCCGGTGGTTCCCCAGTGATCACCCAGTGAACTCACAGCGTGGACTCACCGCGGGCCACCGGCCGGCGCCGCAGTGGTGGCCGGGGCAGCGGCCGCAGCGGTGGCCGCGGCGGTGGGGGTCCCGGCCGCCAGGGCGCTGCCGGCCAGCCACTGCGGCCAGGGCAGGTTCCAGCCGTTCAGCCCGTTGTGCGGCGGGACGGCCTCACCCGCCGAACCGCGGACCTCGATCACGTCACCGGTGATGGTGTGGTCGAACAGCCAGCCCGCCGGCGTCTCGCCGGTGCCGCCCTTGGCGTCGGCCAGTCCGATGCAGCCGTGGCTGGTGTTGTCGTTGCCGAAGACCTCCGGGTCGGCCCAGTAGTTGCCGTGGATGAAGGTGCCGGAGGTGGTCAGCCGCATCGCGTGCGGGACGTCCTTGATGTCGTACTCGTCGCCGAGGCCGACGGTCTGCGAGTTCATCCGGGTCACCTTGAACTTCTCCGAGACGACCAGCGCACCGAGGTACGTGCTGTGCTCGGGGGTCCCGCCGGAGATCTTCAGCCGCCGCAGCACCTTGCCGCCCTGGCGGACGGTGAGGGTGTGCTCGTCCAGGTCGACGACGCTGACCTGGGACCGGCCGACGGTGAACCGGACGTCCCGGTTCTGGGTGCCGAGTTCGCCCGGCGCGCCCTGGACGCCCTTGAGGCGCAGGGTGAGGGCGACCCGGGTGCCGGGCGCCCAGTAGTGCTGCGGGCGGAAGTCCAGCCGCTGGTCGCCGAACCAGTGGGCGGCGACCGGGACGGGCGGCTCGGCGGTGACGGCGACGGCACGCTCCACGGCGGCCCGGTCGGCGATCGGGCGGCTGAAGCGCAGCGAGACGGGCATGCCGACGCCGACCGTGCTGCCGTCCTCGGGGGTGAAGAAGGCCACGAAGGTGCGGGCCCGGGCGATGGTGGAGAACGCGACGTGCCGGGTCGCCCGGGCGCCGTCCCGGTCGGTCGCGGCGGCGTCCAGGGCGAGCGTGGTGGCGAGCGGGAGCAGGCCGTCCGGGGTCCAGGAGGCGCCGTCCTCGGCGATCGTGCCGGGCACCTCGGTGCCGTTCGGGCCCTTCAGCCGGACGGAGTCCAGCCGGCCGCCCTCGGCCACCGTGACCCTGACCGGTCCCTCCGGCGCGAGGTCGCGGCTGCCGTCACCCGGTGTCACGAGGATCACCGGGCGGGACGCCGCCGGCGGCCCGGCGGCGTCGGCGGCGGGCGCCGGGCCGCCGCCCGCGCAGCCGGCGAGCAGTCCGAGGGCGAGCACGGCAGCGAGCACGGCGGCGAGGACGGCTCCGAGGGCGGCCGCCCGTCCGGGCCGGGCCTGCGGTCCGGGGCGCATCCGGCCTCCCGAGGTGTCCGTGTCTTCGATGGCGTGCCGCCCGGTGACCGGGCCGGGGCCGGCCGGGCGCGAGATGACGGGTCGTCATGGGCCGGTTGTCCGCCAGCCTACGGGTCGAACCGCCCGTTGTGGGGCATAACGACCCCGAGGCCCGCCGGACACGAACGGATGTCGGCGCGGAGGGAACGGCTGCGTGGCTCACGGGGAGACAGAATCGTTCACAGTCCGTCACAAGGTGATCCGCCACGTGACAGCGGCATCCGATCAGGGAACACATGTGGGACGGGGTACGGGACGCCCCGTGCTGGGAGGGGTGCGGCCATGACGGCTGGGCAGGAACTGGGACCGGACGCGCGACCGGGCGGACCGGCCGACGAGGGCGGGCCCGCGCCCTACCCCGGCGCGCCCGCCGGGCCGGCCCCGGACAGCCCCTGGCCGGGCAGCTGGCAACCGCTGGGCGCCCGCTTCCGCACCGGACCCGAGGGCACCCGGGGCACCAACTTCGCGCTCTGGGCGGCCGGGGCCGAGGCCGTCGACCTGTGCCTGTTCGACGAGGACGGCCAGGAGAGCCGGCACCGCCTCACCGAGCAGAACTTCCAGACCTGGCACGGCTACCTGCCCGGCGTCCTGCCCGGCACCCGCTACGGCTTCCGGGTGCACGGCCGCTGGGACCCGTGGACGGGCGCCCGGTGGAACCCGGCGAAGCTGCTGCTCGACCCGTACGCCCGCGCCGTCGAGGGCCGCTACACCGCGCACGACGCCACCTGCGGCTCCGTCCGCGACTGGCCCGAACGGGACGTCGCCGACACCGTCCGCGACAACCGGGACTCCGCGCCGTACGTGCCCAGGGCCGTGGTCGTGCACGACGACGACGACTGGTACGACGACCAGCGGCCGAAGACGCCCTGGGCCGAGACCGTCCTCTACGAGGTGCACGTCCGCGGCTTCACCATGCGCCACCCCGGGGTGCCGCCCGAGCTGCGCGGCACCTACGCCGGGCTCGGGCACCCCGCCGCGATCGAGCACCTCACCGGCCTGGGCGTGACCGCCGTCGAGCTGCTGCCCGTCCACCAGTTCGCGGACGAGGACCACCTGCAGGCCCGCGGGCTCACCAACTACTGGGGCTACAACAGCATCGGCTACTTCGCCCCGCACGCCGGCTACTCGGCCTCCGGCAGCCGGGGCCAGCAGGTGGCCGAGTTCAAGCGGATGGTGCGGGCGCTGCACGCGGCCGGCATCGAGGTCATCCTCGACGTGGTCTACAACCACACCGCCGAGGCCGGCGAACTCGGCCCCACCCTCTCGCTGCGCGGCATCGACAACGCCGGCTACTACCGCCTGCCGCTGCACCGCCGCCGCGGCTACGCCGACTACACCGGCTGCGGCAACACCCTCGACACCCGCCAGCCGCAGACCGTCCGGCTGATCACCGACTCGCTGCGCTACTGGGTCACCGAGATGGGCGTGGACGGCTTCCGCTTCGACCTGGCCGCGGCGCTGGCCCGGGGCAGCGACGGCGTCGAGATGCACCACCCCTTCCTCGCCGCCGTCTCGCAGGACCCGGTCCTCAGCCGGGTCAAGCTGATCGCCGAACCCTGGGACGTCGGGGCCGGCGGCTACCAGGTCGGCGGTTTCCCGCCGCTCTGGGCCGAGTGGAACGACAAGTACCGCGACACCGTCCGGGACTTCTGGCGCGGCGCCCGCCCCGACGTCCGCGAGCTCGGCTACCGCCTCTCCGGCTCCTCCGACCTGTACCAGCGCGGCGGCCGGCGCCCCTACGCCTCGGTCAACTTCGTCACCGCCCACGACGGCTTCACGCTGCGCGACCTCGTCACGTACCAGCACAAGCACAACGAGGCCAACGGCGAGGACAACCGGGACGGCACCGACGACAACCGCTCCTGGAACTGCGGCGCCGAGGGCGAGAGCACCGACCCGGAGGTCCAGGAACTGCGGCTGCGCCAGCTGCGCAACCTGCTCGCCACCCTGCTGCTCTCCACCGGCGTGCCGATGCTCACCGCCGGCGACGAACTCGGCCGCACCCAGGGCGGCAACAACAACGCCTACTGCCAGGACAACGAGGTCAGCTGGCTGGACTGGTCCCTGCTGGACGACCCCGGCCGGCGCTCGCTGCGCGACCTCACCGCCCGGCTCGTCCGGCTGCGCCGCCGGCACCCGGTGCTGCGCCAGCGGGCGTTCTTCTCCGGTCGCGCCGCCGTCCCCGGCGGCCAGCCCGACCTCTCCTGGTTCACCCCGCAGGGGCGGGAGATGACGGAGGCCGACTGGTTCGGCCCC
The DNA here is from genome assembly GCF_042669755.1 of Kitasatospora sp. NPDC057223. Lineage (NCBI taxonomy): Bacteria > Bacillati > Actinomycetota > Actinomycetes > Kitasatosporales > Streptomycetaceae > Kitasatospora > Kitasatospora sp. NPDC057223. Next base: position 18,008 of record NZ_JBHUWW010000097.1, read on the forward strand.
ACCGTCGGGCTCGGCATGCTGCTCTCCGGCAGCGCGATGTCGGAGCGCGACCAGCACGGCCGCCCGCTGCGCGACGACAGCTTCCTGCTGCTGCTCAACGCCGGCGACCGCGTGCTCGACTTCACCCTGCCGGGCGGGCCGCGCGCCACCGGGTACGAGAGCGTCCTGGACACCGCCCTCGCCGACCAGCGCGCCGACCCCGCCACCCGTCACCCGGCCCTGGCCGCGCTCCCGCTGCCGGCCCGCTCGCTGCGGCTGCTGCGCCTCGTCCCCACCACCCCCAACGGCACCCACCCGTGACTCCCGTCCGCCTCCGGGGCGGCGGGCCGGGTGGCCGGTTCTCGCCGACAGGTGCAATAAACCGGATGAGAAGTGACCGGTCACCGACATACGCTCTCGGCGATGGCCGAGAACCAAGACTCCACGCTGCCGCAGTCGACACCCCGACCGAAGCAGGAGGATCCGGACCCACCCGCACCGGACCTGCCCTCCCCCGACCGGGGAGCACCTGACCGAGACGCACCTGAGCACAGGTCGACGGTCAGGTCCCTGCTGCGCCTGGCGCCCTACGCGCGCGCGATCCGGTGGCGGCTGGCCGCCTCGATCGGCGCGGCGCTGGTCGCCTCCGCCAGCGTGCTGGTCGTCCCGCTGGTCCTCGGCAGGATCGTGGACGGGCCGATCGCCCGGCACGACATGGCGGCGCTCTGGCCGCTCGCCGGGCTGCTGCTCGCCCTCGGCCTGGTCGAGGCAGCGCTGTTCTACAGCCGCCGGGTGATCCTGGCCCGCCCGCTGTCCCGGCTGGAGACGGCGATGCGCGGCGACCTGTACGCGAAGCTGCAGCGCCTGCCGGTGTCGTTCCACGACCGGTGGAGTTCCGGGCAGCTGCTCTCCCGGGCCACCTCCGACATGTTCACCATGCGGCTGTTCCTGGCCTTCCCGCTGGTCTTCCTGATCGTCAACTCGGTGATGTTCCTGGCCGGCACGGCCGTGATGTTCACCCTGGACTGGCGGCTCGCGCTGATCACGCTGCTGCCCGCCGCGCCGCTGATCGTGCTGACCCGGCACTTCGAGTCCGGCTACTCGGTGGCCGCCCGCCGCGCCCAGGACCAGACCGGCGACCTCGCCACCGTGATCGAGGAGTCCGTCCTCGGCATCCGGATCCTCAAGGCGTTCGGCCGGCACCGCACGATGGCCGAGCGCTTCCGCGGCCAGACCCACGAGCTGCGGGCGACCGAACTCCACAAGGCGGGCATGCTGGCCAACCTGTGGGCCGTCATCGTCGGCCTGCCCGAGCTCGCGCTCGGCTGCGCGCTCGCCGTCGGCGCCTACCTGGTCTCCCAGGACGAACTGACCACCGGCGCCCTGGTCGCCTTCCTCTCCACCGCGCTGGCGCTGCGCTGGCCGGTCGAGTCGCTCGGCTGGCTGCTGGCCTACGCGAACGAGGCCTCGACCGCCACCGACCGCTTCTTCGAGGTCCTGGACGAACCGGAGACCGCCGACGCCCCGGCCGCCGGGGCCGCACCCGCCGAGGACACCGGCCTGCGCCTCACCGGCGTCCGGTTCCGCTACCCCGACGCCCCCGACGACACCCCGGACCTCCTCCGGGGCGTCGACCTGCACATCCGGCCCGGCGAGACGATGGCCCTGGTCGGCGCGACCGGCAGCGGCAAGACCACGCTGACCGCCCTGCTCCCCCGGCTGTACGAGGCCACCGGCGGCGTGATCACCCTGGACGGCAAGGACATCCGCGGCATCCCGCGGGCCCGGCTGCGCGAGCTGGTCTCGGTGGCCTTCGAGGAGCCGACCCTGTTCTCCGCCTCGGTCGGCGAGAACGTCCTGATGGGCGCCCCCGAGGCCTCGCCCGAGCAGCTCCGCCGCGCCCTGGAGACGGCCCAGGCGGGCTTCGTCGAGCGGCTCCCGGCCGGCGTCGGCACCCAGGTCGGCGAGCAGGGCCTGAGCCTGTCCGGCGGCCAGCGCCAGCGCCTGGCCCTGGCCCGCGCGGTCGTCGGCGACCCGGCCTTCCTGGTGCTGGACGACCCGCTGTCCGCCCTGGACGTGCACACCGAGGCGCTGGTCGAGCAGGCCCTGCGCGAGGTGCTCGCCGCCACCACCGCCCTGGTGGTGGCCCACCGGCCGAGCACCGTCCTGCTGGCCGACCGGGTGGCGGTGCTCGACGACGGCCGGATCGCCGCCGTCGGCACCCACCAGGAACTGCTGGAGTCCTCCGCCGTCTACCGCCGGCTCATGTCGGGTGAACCGACCCCGGGCGAGAGCGCCCCCACCCTGGAAGGGAGTTCCGCCCGATGAGCACCAGCACCGTCGAACCGGCCACCGAGACGGCGGCCACCGCCGCCGACCCGGCCCTGGAGCCCGAGGAGCTGCTGCCGCCGGCCGACGACGAGGACATCCCCGTCCCGCCCGGCGCCGCCCGCGCCCTGCTCTCCTCGCTGCTCGGCCCGCACCGGGCCAGGATCGCCGTCGCGATGCTGGTGATCCTGGTGCAGCAGGCCGCCCTGCAGGCCGGCCCGCTGCTGATCGCCGTCACCATGGACCGGGCGATCCCCGCCCTGCGCGACCACGACAGCGGCCCGCTGATCGCCGTCATCGCGGCCTACCTGGGCTGCGCCGCGGTCAGCACCGTCCTGCAGCGCGCCTTCATCCGGCTGAGCGCCCGGATCAACCAGGACATCCTGCTGGAGCTGCGCGGCCGGATCTTCCGGCACGCCCAGCGGCTCAGCCTGGACTTCCACGAGCGCTACACCTCGGGCCGGATCACCTCCCGCGCGACCAGCGACGTGGACGCCCTGCGCGAGCTGCTCTCCGAGGGCCTCCAGGAACTGCTGACGGTGTTCCTGTCGGTGTTCTACATCTCGGTGCTGCTCATGGTGATGGACTGGCGCCTCGGCCTGGTCTCGCTCGCCTCCTTCCTGCCGCTGTACCTGATCGTGCGGTCGTTCCGGCGGCGCTCGCTGCGGGTCTACCGGCGCTCGCGCACCGCCGTCGCCACCCTGATCGTGAAGTTCACCGAGACCATGAACGGCATCCGCCCGGTGCAGGCCTTCCGCCGGGAGGCCGCGAACGACGCCGCGTTCGGCGAGGTCAACCGGCAGTCGGCGGTGGCCAACGCGGACGGCTTCATGGAACTGGCCCGATTCGTCGGCCTGGCCCGGACCACCGCCAACGTCTGGGTCACCGGCATCGTCGTGCTGGGCGCGTACCTCGTCACCGGCGGCAGCCTGGAGCTGGGCGTGCTGACCGGCTTCGTGCTCTACCTGCGCCGGCTGTACGACCCGATCGACCAGCTGGCGATGTTCCTGAACAGCTACCAGTCGGCCGCCGCCGCCCTGGAGAAGATCGCCGGTCTGCTCGCCCACGAGCCGACCGTCGCCGAACCGGCCGAACCGGTCGCGCTGCCCGGGTTCCCGCCCTTCAGCCCGGGGGGAGCGAGGGGTCGCGAGGTGGTCTTCTCCGGCACCCGTTTCGCGTACCGGACGGGCAAGGAGGTGCTGCCGTCCTTCGACCTGGTGCTGGCGGCCGGGCAGACCACCGCCGTGGTCGGCGCCACCGGCGCGGGCAAGTCCACCCTCGCGAAGCTGCTGGCCCGCTTCTACGACCCGACCGACGGCCGGATCACCCTGGACGGCGTGGACCTGCGCGACCTGGCCACCGCCGACCTGCGGCGCGGCGTGGTGATGGTGACCCAGGAGTCCTTCCTGTTCTCCGGGACGGTCGCCGAGAACATCGCCATCGGCCGGCCGGGCGCCACCCGCGCGGAGGTCGAGCAGGCGGCCCGGGAGATCGGGGCGTACGAGTTCGTCGCCGCCCTGCCGGACGGCTTCGACACCGACGTCCGCAAGCGCGGCGGCCGGATCTCGGCGGGCCAGCGCCAGCTGGTCGCCTTCGCCCGGGCACTGCTCGCCGACCCGGCCGTGCTGATCCTGGACGAGGCGACGTCCTCGCTGGACGTGCCCGGGGAGCAGGCCGTGCAGCACGCCATGCGGACGGTGCTGGCCGGGCGGACGGCCGTGATCATCGCGCACCGGCTCTCCACCGTGGAGATCGCCGACCGCGTGCTCGTGATGGAGCAGGGCCGGATCGTGGAGGACGGCAGCCCGGCCGATCTGATCGGCGGCGCCGGCCGCTTCGCCGGCCTGCACGAGGCCTGGCGGGCGAGCCTGGTCTGACGCGCCCGGTCCGGCATGCCGGGCGGCCGGGCCCGTTCAGGGCCCGGCCGCCAGGCGCAGCAGGTCGGCGCGGCAGGTCAGCGCAGCAGGCCCGCGTCCATCCCGGCCGTCTCGGCGGGGAGGGCGACCAGGCCCAGCTCCACCGGCGAGGCCAGCAGCGGATGGGCCGGCAGCACCCGGACGGTGTAGCCGAACGGGCCGGTGCGGCTGAGTTCGAGCGAGCCCTCGTAGCGCGTCCGGCCGTCGAGGTCCGGACCGCCCGCCGGCTTGAGGGCGAGCACGGCGGCGTCGGAGATGCCGTCGCCCTCGTCCACCCGGCCGGAGACCAGCTGGACCTCGACGTCGGCCGGCTCCAGCGGGCCGAGCGAGACCTGGACCCGCAGCGCCAGGGCGCTGCCCAGCTCCTGCGCCTCGTCGGGGCACTCGGCCTCGACGTGCTCGACCCGGACGCCCGGCCAGGCCTGGCGGACCTTCGCCTTCCAGCCGGCCAGCTCCCGGGCCCCGGCGTGCGGAGCGCCGCCCGGCACCTCGGCGGACAGCTCGCGCTGGGCCACCGCCGCCGGGGTGTAGAGCCGCTCCACGTACTCGCGGACCATCCGGCCGGCCAGCACCTTGGGCCCGAGGGTGACCAGCGTGTGCCGGACCATCGCGATCCAGCGGTGCGGCAGCCCGTCCGCGCCCCGGTCGTAGAACCGGGCCGCGACCTGGTGCTCGATCAGGTCGTACAGCGCGGCGGACTCGATGTCGTCACGCCGCTCGGCCTCGGCGCTCTCCGGGTCCAGCACGCTGCCGACGCCGTCGGCGGTGGGGATCGCCCAGCCGTTCTGGCCGTCGTACCACTCGTCCCACCAGCCGTCGAGGACGGACAGGTTGAGGCAGCCGTTGAGCGCCGCCTTCATCCCGGACGTGCCGCAGGCCTCCAGCGGCCGCAGCGGGTTGTTCAGCCAGACGTCGCAGCCCGGGTAGAGGCGCTGGGCCATCGCCATGTCGTAGTCCGGCAGGAAGACGATCCGGTGCCGGACGGCCGGGTCGTCGGCGAAGGCGACCATCTGCTGGATCAGCCGCTTGCCGCCGTCGTCCGCCGGGTGGGCCTTGCCCGCCACCACGATCTGCACCGGCCGGGTGGGGTGCAGCAGCAGCGCCCGCAGCCGCTCCTGGTCGCGGAGCATCAGGGTGAGCCGCTTGTACGAGGGCACCCGGCGGGCGAAGCCGATGGTGAGCACGTCGGGGTCGAGCACCGACGTGACCCAGCCGAGCTCGGCGTCGCCGGCGCCGCGCTGGCGCCAGGAGGCGCGCACCCGGCGCCGGGCCTCGTCGACGAGCTGGGCCCGCAGGGCGCGCCGCAGCTCCCAGATCTCACCGTTGCCGATCCGCTCCAGGCCCGTCCAGCGCTTGGTCTCGCCGGTGGTCATGGCGTCCTCGGCGCGCTCGGCGCCGATCTCGGCCGCACCGAGCCGGACGACCGCCGGGTCGATCCAGGTGGGCGCGTGCACCCCGTTGGTGACGGAGGCGATCGGCACCTCGGCGGCGTCGAAGCCGGCCCAGAGGCCGTTGAACATGGACCGGCTGACCTCGCCGTGCAGGGTCGAGACGCCGTTGGCGCGCTGGGCGAGCCGCAGGCCCATCGCGGCCATGTTGAACAGCTTCGGGTCACCGCCGCGCCAGCTCTCGGCGCCCAGCGCGAGCACCTGCTCGACCGGGACGCCGGCCAGCGCGGTGTCGCCGCTGAAGTGCCGGGCGACCAGGTCGCGGTCGAAGCGGTCGATCCCGGCCGGGACGGGCGTGTGGGTGGTGAACAGGGTGCCGGCCCGGACGGCCTCCAGGGCGGCGGCGAAGTCGAGCCCCGGGCCCTCCTCGGCCTTCTCCCCGGCGGGCCCGCCGGCGTCGGCGATCAGCTCGCGGATCCGCTCCACGCCGAGGAAGCCGGCGTGGCCCTCGTTGGTGTGGAAGACCTCGGGGGCGGGGTGCCCGGTGAGCCGGCAGTAGGTGCGGACGGCGCGGACGCCGCCGATGCCGAGCAGCATCTCCTGGAGCAGCCGGTGTTCGCTGCCGCCGCCGTAGAGGCGGTCCGTGACGTCGCGTTCGGCCGGGGAGTTCGCCTCGATGTCGGAGTCGAGGAGCAGCAGCGGTACCCGGCCGACCTGGGCCTTCCAGATGTGTGCGGCGAGGGTGCGGCCCGCCGGTAGCGCGAGGTCCACCCGGACGGGCGTGCCGTCCGGCTCGCGGAGGAGGCTGACGGCCAGTTCGTCGGGATCGAGCAGCGGGTAGCGCTCCTGCTGCCAGCCGTCCCGGCTGAGGGACTGGCGGAAGTAGCCGTGCCGGTAGAAGAGGCCGACGCCGATCAGCGGCACGCCGAGGTCGCTGGCGGCCTTGAGGTGGTCGCCGGCCAGGATGCCGAGACCGCCGGAGTACTGGGGCAGGGCGGCGGCGATGCCGTACTCGGGCGAGAAGTAGGCGATCGCCGCCGGCAACGGGCTGTCGGCGACCGCGCCCTGGTACCAGCGCGGGCCGGCCAGGTAGTCGCGCAGGTCGTCGGCGAGGTCGCCGAGCCTGCGCAGGAAGCGCCGGTCGGCGGCCAGCGCGGCGAGCCGGGCGGCCGGGACCTCACCGAGCAGGCGTACCGGGTCCTCCCCGGTGGCGGCCCACACCTCGGGGTCGACGGATCGGAAGAGGTCTCTGGTCTCCGAATGCCACGACCAGCGCAGGTTGAGCGCGAGCTCGTGCAACGGCTGGAGTTGTTCGGGCAGGACGGTGCGGACGGTGAATCTGCGGATTGCCTTCACGGCGTGAAGCGTAGACCCGCGAACCGGCCTGAGGGTGTGTCACCTGGCGTATTGGTGATCCGTTCGGCCTATTGATGAGATCGCATTCAGCGCATTGGACTGCGCGGGGGGCGCGCGCGGCGCACTTTTCCAAGTCCCGCACCACCAGTGCGTGAACACTGTGGAACAGCTTCATTTCCGCTGGCCGATATACCTCCTGATACGTCCGAAAGTGTCGTCGTACCGCTGCGTAGGTCTTGTCCGCAGTGCGACTATGAACAAAGGTCGTTGATGCTGCGGGGTGTGCGGCGACGGGTGGCGCCCCCTGGATGCAGCACGTCCGAATCCTTGTCCGGTCGACAAACCCTCATCTTCCTTAGCCCATTCGGCCCTCGCCGCGTTTCCGTTGCGTGTCCTCGCGCTGTGCCCGCTCGTTCACGGGTGGGTTGGGTCGCACTGGGGCGCGCCCGGAGAGGTGCGCGCCGGGACGCGCGCGGGCTCCCGGGCTCCCGGCCGCAGGCACGGCCGGGGCCGGGCAGGTTGCCGGGCGCGGCGGCGCGGGCAGGCTTTCGAAGGCGCGACCTCCCCCCACCCAGCAGTTCTCCCGGTACTCCCCTGGCCCCGGACCGGCCGGCGGGAGCTGCCGCCGATCTCGGGCAGGAGCTTGGCATGCACGGCGACACGCGGGACCAGTCCACACCGGTGGCCGACACGCGCGACGCGGCGGTCGCGGAATCCGCCGAACGGACGGATTCTGACAGTCGGGCGACGACGGCCGGCCAGGCCGACCCGGCGATGCCCAAACCCCGGGACGCCGGGGCCGACCGTCCGGAGCAGTCCGCTCCGGACCGAGAACCCGCGGCCCGGCCGGCCCCCGCACGCAAACGCGCGGCGCGCGGCGCCGCCACCACTACCACCACCAGCACCCGCGTCGCCGGCAGCGCCGGCCCGGGCGGTGCCGGTGCCGGCACCGGCACCGGCACCGCCCGGAGCACGCCCCGCAAGACCACCGCCCGGAAGACCGCCGCCCGAAAGACGACAGAGAGCGACACCGTGATCGGCCGCATCCCCGTCCTGGACGTCAGCCCGCTCGTCGACTCCGGCCGCCGCCCGGCCAAGGCGGTGGTCGGCGAGGCCTTCGAGGTCACCGCGACCGTCTTCCGCGAGGGGCACGACGCGGTGAACGCCAACGTGGTGCTGCGCGACCCGCGCGGCCGCAGCGGCCCGTGGACGCCGATGCGCGAGCTGGCCAAGGGCACCGACCGCTGGGGGGCGAGCGTCACCCCGACCTCGGCCGGCCGCTGGTCCTACCTGGTCGAGGCGTGGAGCGACCCGGTGGCGACCTGGCGGGCCGTCGCCGCGGTGAAGCTCCCGGCCGGCATCGACACCGCGCTCGTCCTGGAGGAGGGTGCGCAGCTGCTGGAGCGCGCTGCCGGGGGCGTGCCGAAGAAGGAGGGCCGGGCGCACGTGCTGGCGGCCGTGGACGCGCTGCGCGACCCCGCGCTGCCGCCGCTGTCCCGGCTGGCCGCCGCCCTGGCGCCCGAGGTCGGCGAGCTGCTGGCCCGCTACCCGCTGCGCGAACTGGTCAGCTCCACCCGGCCGCTGCCGCTCCAGGTGGACCGCGAACGGGCGCTGTTCGGCTCCTGGTACGAGTTCTTCCCCCGCTCGGAGGGCGCGGTCGTCGACCCGTCGGGGGTGGAGCCGCCGCGCTCGGGCACCCTGCGGACGGCCGCCGAGCGGCTGCCCGCGGTCGCCGCGATGGGCTTCGACGTGGTCTACCTGCCGCCGGTGCACCCGATCGGACGGGCCTTCCGCAAGGGCCCGGACAACACCCTGACGGCCGGCCGGCACGACGTCGGCTCGCCGTGGGCGATCGGCTCGCCCGAGGGCGGCCACGACGCGATCCACCCGGACCTCGGGACGCTGGAGGACTTCGACCACTTCGTGGCCGAGGCCGACGCCCTGCACCTGGAGGTCGCGATGGACTTCGCCCTCCAGTGCTCCCCCGACCACCCCTGGGTGAACAAGCACCCCGAGTGGTTCACCCACCGGGTCGACGGCACCATCGCCTTCGCCGAGAACCCGCCGAAGAAGTACCAGGACATCTACCCGGTCAACTTCGACCAGGACTTCGACGGCATCGTCAAGGAGACCCTGCGGATCCTGCGGTTCTGGATGGGCCACGGCATCCGGATCTTCCGGGTCGACAATCCGCACACCAAGCCGGTGATGTTCTGGGAGAAGGTCCTCGGCGACATCGCCCGGACCGACCCGGACGTGGTCTTCCTGGCCGAGGCGTTCACCCGGCCCGCGATGATGCACACGCTGGGGAAGATCGGGTTCCACCAGTCGTACACCTACTTCACCTGGCGCACCACGAAGCAGGAGCTCACCGAGTACCTGACCGAGCTGTCGCGCGAGAGCGCCGCGTTCATGCGGCCGAACTTCTTCGCCAACACCCCGGACATCCTGCCCGAGCACCTGCAGAGCGGCGGGCGGGCGGCGTTCGCGATCCGCGCCGTGCTGGCCGCCACCCTGTCCCCCAGCTACGGCGTCTACGCCGGCTACGAGCTGTACGAGAACGAAGCCGTCCAGCCGGGCACCGAGGAGTACCTGCACTCGGAGAAGTTCGAGCTGCGCCCGCGCGACTGGAGCCGCACCGACACCCTCGCCCCGCTGCTGACGGTGCTGAACCGGCTGCGCCGGCGCCACCCCGCCCTCCAGCAGCTGCGCGACCTGCGGTTCCACCCGACGGACAACGAGCACGTGCTCGCGTTCTCGAAGACCGCCGTCACCGAGGACGGCCTCACCGACCGGGTCGTCACCGTCGTCAACCTGGACCCTCACCACGTCCAGGAGGCCACCGTCACGCTCGACGGCGACGGCCCGTACGCGGTGCACGACGAACTCACCGGCGCCGCCTTCAGCTGGGGGCGGCACAACTACGTCCGGCTCGATCCCTCAGCGGAGCCGGCCCACCTCCTCACGGTTCGGAGGAACCCAGCGTGACAGTGAACGAGCCCGTCCCCGACACCTTCGCCGAGACCTCGAAAAAGGACCTGGACCCGGAGTGGTTCAAACGTGCGGTGTTCTACGAGGTGCTGGTGCGGTCCTTCCAGGACAGCAACGGCGACGGCGTCGGTGACCTGAAGGGGCTCACGTCCAAGCTCGACTACCTGCAGTGGCTCGGCGTCGACTGCCTCTGGCTGCCGCCGTTCTTCGCCTCGCCGCTGCGCGACGGCGGCTACGACGTGGCCGACTACAAGTCGGTGCTCCCCGAGTTCGGCGACCTGGCCGACTTCATGGAGTTCGTGGACGCCGCGCACGCCCGCGGGATGCGCGTGGTCATCGACTTCGTGATGAACCACACCAGCGACCAGCACCCGTGGTTCCAGGCCTCCCGGGAGGACCCGGACGGCCCGTACGGCGACTTCTACATGTGGGCCGACGACGACAAGCAGTACCCGGACGCCCGGATCATCTTCGTCGACACCGAGACGTCCAACTGGACGTACGACCCCGTCCGCAAGCAGTACTTCTGGCACCGGTTCTTCTCGCACCAGCCGGACCTCAACTACGACAACCCGCGGGTGCAGGAGGAGATGATCGCGGGGCTGCGCTTCTGGCTCGACCTCGGGATCGACGGCTTCCGGCTCGACGCGGTGCCGTACCTGTTCGCGCGGGAGGGCACGAACTGCGAGAACCTGCCGGAGACGCACGAGTTCCTGCAACGGGTCCGCAAGGAGATCGACGCGGACTACCCGGACACCGTGCTGCTCGCCGAGGCCAACCAGTGGCCGGAGGACGTCGTCGACTACTTCGGCGACTTCGGCTCCGGCGGCGACGAGTGCCACATGGCGTTCCACTTCCCGGTGATGCCGCGGATCTTCATGGCCGTGCGCCGGGAGAGCCGCTACCCGGTGTCCGAGATCCTCGCCAAGACGCCGACCATCCCCGGCAACTGCCAGTGGGGCATCTTCCTGCGCAACCACGACGAGCTGACCCTGGAGATGGTCACCGACGAGGAGCGCGACTACATGTACGCGGAGTACGCCAAGGACCCGCGGATGCGCGCCAACGTGGGCATCCGCCGGCGCCTCGCCCCGCTGCTGGAGAACGACCGGAACCAGATCGAGCTGTTCACGGCCCTGCTGCTGTCCCTGCCGGGCTCCCCGGTGCTGTACTACGGGGACGAGATCGGCATGGGCGACAACATCTGGCTGGGCGACCGGGACGGCGTGCGGACCCCGATGCAGTGGACACCCGACCGCAACGCGGGTTTCTCCTCCGCCGACCCGGGCAGGCTCAGTCTGCCACCCATCATGGATCCGGTGTACGGCTACCAGGTGACCAACGTCGAAGCGCAGCAGAGCAGTTCGAGTTCACTGCTGCACTGGACGCGTCGCATGATCGAGATCCGCAAGCTCAATCCGGCCTTCGGACTCGGCACGTACACCGAACTGCCCTCCAGCAACCCCGCGGTCCTGGCCTTCGTGCGCGAGTACGAGGGTGACCTGGTCATGTGCGTGAACAACTTCTCGCGGTTCGCGCAGCCGACCGAGTTGGACCTGCGGCAGTACGGGGGCCGGTACCCGGTGGAGCTGATCGGCGGGGTGCAGTTCCCCTCGATCGGCGAGTGGCCGTACCTGCTCACCCTCGCAGGCCACGGCTTCTACTGGTTCCAGCTCCGCAAGCCGCCCCGCCCGGCCGGCAAACGATCCGCCGGCCTGAAGTAACGGTCCCTCAGGTATCCGGGGGCCCACGGGGCAATCCCCGGGGCCACCCGGCCATCCGGGCCCAAGCTCTCCGGGGTGTACGGGAGTTCGACTCCCCGTGCACCCCGGGGCTCTCTGCACCACCGCGTACGGAGAACAGCCCAACGGCCCACCACACTATGGCGTGACACCCGAGCGCCGCTCGCGTGCCGTCGCCGCCGCGCCGCCGAAATCCGGAAGACTTACGGGCCCGGCCAGACCCGTCGGGCAGTCGGCCCGCTTCCGGGGAAAGGGAGTCATGTCCGAAACCTCCCGGTCTCAAGCCCCTGTGCACCGCGACACCGCCACCGGCACCGCCGTGCCGGCCGGATCGCGCGCCACCGGGGTCCGCAGGACCGCCCTGGGAGTCAGCGAGCTGATCCAGGCAGCGCTGCCGTTGATCGCCGACTGGCTCCCCACCCAGCGCTGGTACGCCGGCAAGGGCCACGCGATCACCGGCCTCACGCCGGTGGTCGGCACGCCGCTCCAGGTCGGCGACCCGTCCCTGCTGCACCTGCTGCTGCGGGTCGAGCACACCGCCGCCACCGGCGCCCCGCACGGGGACATCTACCAACTGCTGCTCGGCACCCGCTCGGAGGAGCCGTCCGGCATCGGCCCGGGCGCCGTGCTCGGGCGGCTCACCCAGGGCCCGTACGACGGCGCCGTGCTCTACGACGCGGTGCACGACCCGGAGCTCACCGGCCGGCTGCTGGAGCACCTGGCGACCGGCGACCGGTTCGGCTCGCTGTCCTTCCGCCGCACGCCGGGCCCCGGCCTGCCCGCCAACCTGCCGGGCCGGGCCAGTACCGCCGAACAGAGCAACAGCTCGGTGATCTACGGGACGGCGCTGATCCTCAAGCTGTTCCGCCGGATCAGCCCCGGCACCAACCCCGACCTCGAACTCTCGCTCGCCCTCTCGCGGGCCGGCTCCACCCGCATCCCGCGGGTCGCGGCCTGGTTCGAGAGCCGGCTGGAGCGCGCCGAGCCGGCCACCCTCGGCCTGCTCCAGCGCTACCTGCCGGACGCCGAGGACGGCTGGGAGCTGGCGCTCGACCAGGTCGGCCGGCTCAAGGGCGACCCGTCCCCCGGCAACTTCGCCATCGAGGCGCACCGGCTCGGCCGGGCCACCGCCGAGGTGCACCGGGTGCTGGCCCGCTCGATGCCGGTGGCCCGGCTCGACCGGACGCAGACCAGGCAGCTGGCCACCGCGATGGCCGACCGGCTGGACAGCGCCGTCTCCGCCGTCCCCGGCCTGCTGCGCTACCGTGCCGCGCTGCGGGGCGCCTTCCAGCAGCTCGCGGACGCCCACCCGGACGGCATGCCCGTCCAGCGGATCCACGGCGACCTGCACCTCGGCCAGGCGATGCGCACCCCGCAGGGCTGGGTGCTGCTGGACTTCGAGGGCGAGCCGGCCAAGACGGTGGCCGAGCGGCGCGAGCCGCAGACCGCCCTGCGCGACGTCGCCGCGATGCTCCGCTCCTTCGACTACGCCGCCGCGCACCTGCTGGCCGGCGGCCCGGTCGACCCCGAACTGGCCCACCTCGCGGCGGCCTGGGCGGCCCGCAACCGCACCGCGTACTGCGCGGGGTACACCGCCGGCGGCGGCACCGACCCGGCGGCCTCGCCGGAGCTGATGCGCGCGTTGGAGATCGACAAGGCGGTGTACGAGGTGGTGTACGAGGCCCGGCACCGGCCCAGCTGGCTGCCCATCCCGCTCGCCGCGATCAACCGGCTGGCCCTGACCGTCTGACCGCTCCACCGGCACACCCGACCCCGCAGGAGGACCAAGTCGTGACTCCGCTCGACCTGCCAGGCCGCACCACCCCCGCCGTACCCGCGACCTTCCTCGCGGGCAAGGACTCACCGAGGCGAGAGCCCGTGGTGCCCCGGCGGGACGAGCCGGGGCGGCCGGCGCCGGCTGCGGCCGTCCCGGCTCCCGTGGCTGATGCCGCGCCCGTTCCCGTCCCCGTTGCCGCGCCCGTTCCCGTGCCCGTGCCGCTGCCCGCCCCGGCGGCGGGCGGTGCGCTGCGGCTGCCGGAGGCCCCACTGCCGCCGTCCGAGGTGGACCGGCTGGTCTCCGGCGCGCACCACGACCCGCACGCCCTGCTGGGTACCCACCCGACCAACGGCGGCACCGCGATCCGGGTGCTGCGCCCGTTCGCCGAGCGGGTCGTGGTCGAGACCGGCCAGGGCCCGGCCGAACTGACCCATCAGCAGAACGGCCTGTTCACCGGCCTGCTGCCGGGCACCGCACTGCACCGGGCCGGCCTCGCCGAGCACCGGCTGCTGGTCGGCTACCCCGGCAGCGAGCCGATCCCGCAGTACGACGGCTACCGGGCCCGCCCCACCCTGGGCGAGCTCGACCTGCACCTGATCTCCGAGGGCCGGCACGAGCAGCTGTGGCGGGCGCTCGGCTCGCACGTGCGCACCGTCGACGGCGTCACCGGCACCGCGTTCGCCGTCTGGGCGCCGAACGCGGCCGGCGTGCGGGTGATCGGCGACTTCAACCACTGGGACGGCACCGGCCACCCGATGCGCTCGCTGGGCTCCTCCGGGATCTGGGAGCTGTTCCTGCCCGGCCTCGGCGACGGCACCCACTACAAGTACGAGATCCGCACCCGCGACGGCCGGGTGCTCGACAAGGCCGACCCGCTGGCCCGGGCCGCCCAGTGCCCGCCCGGCACCGCCTCGGTCGTCACCTCCTCCGCCTACGCCTGGCAGGACGAGGAGTGGCTGGCCCGCCGCGCCCGGACGGTGCACCACCGCGCGCCGATGTCGGTCTACGAGCTGCACCTGGCGTCCTGGCGGCCCGACCTGACCAGCTACCGCGAGATCGCCGCGGAGCTCCCGCGCTACCTGCGGGAGCTGAACTTCACCCACGTGGAGTTCATGCCGGTGATGGAGCACCCCTTCGGCGGCTCCTGGGGCTACCAGGTGTCCGGCTTCTACGCCCCCACCGCCCGGCTCGGCACCCCCGACGACTTCCGGTACCTGGTGGACACCCTGCACCGGCACGGCATCGGCGTCATCGTCGACTGGGTGCCCGCGCACTTCCCGAAGGACGACTTCGCGCTCGCCCGCTTCGACGGCGAGCCGCTCTACGAGCCGGCCGACCCGCTGCGGGCCGAGCACCCCGACTGGGGCACCCTGGAGTTCGACTACGGGCGCACCGAGGTCCGCAACTTCCTGGTCGCCAACGCGGTCTACTGGTGCGAGGAGTTCCACATCGACGGCCTGCGGGTGGACGCCGTCGCCTCGATGCTCTACCTCGACTACTCCCGCGAGGGCGGCGCCTGGACGCCCAACCAGTACGGCGGCCGGGAGAACCTGGACGCCGCCTCCTTCCTCCAGGAGATGAACGCCACCGTCTACCGGCGCTGTCCCGGCGTGATCACCATCGCCGAGGAGTCCACCGCCTGGGACGGCGTCACCCGGCCCACCGACAGCGGCGGCCTCGGCTTCGGCCTGAAGTGGAACATGGGCTGGATGCACGACTCGCTGGTCTACATCTCCAAGGAGCCGGTGCACCGCAAGTACCACCACAACGAGATCACCTTCTCGATGGTGTACGCCTTCTCGGAGAACTACGTGCTGCCGATCTCGCACGACGAGGTGGTGCACGGCAAGCAGGCGCTGGTCTCCAAGATGCCCGGCGACTGGTGGCAGCAGCGCGCCAACCACCGCGCCTACCTCGGCTTCATGTGGGCCCACCCCGGCAAGCAACTGCTCTTCATGGGGCAGGAGTTCGCCCAGGGAGCCGAATGGGACCACGAGCAGGGCCCGCAGTGGTGGGTGCTCGCCGACGACTGGCCGGCCGCCGCCGACCACCGGGGCGTGCGCGCGCTCGTCGGCGACCTCAACGGGGCGTACCTGGACGCCCCGGCCCTGTGGGAGCAGGACACCACCCCGGACGGCTTCCGCTGGCTGGACGGCGGCGCCGCCGAGGACAACCTGCTGTCCTTCGTCCGGTACGCCGCCGACGGCACCCCGCTGGTGGCGGTCTGCAACTTCTCCCCCGTGGTCCGCCGCGGCTACCGGGTCGGCCTGCCCGCCCTGACCGGCCCGGACCAGCTCTGGGAGGAGGTCCTGAACACCGACGACGAGGCGTACGGGGGCAGCGGCATCGCCAACTCCAGCCCGGTCAAGGCCGAGGCCGTGTCCTGGAACGGCCAGGACCGCAGCGCCGAACTCGTCCTCCCCCCGCTGGCAACCGTCTGGCTCCGCCCGGCCTGACCGGCCGCCCGGCAGCGGCCCTACCGCACAGCGGACCGACCGGTGGCCGGCGCGCGACACGCGCG
>NZ_JBHUWW010000098.1:0-33930 GCF_042669755.1 Kitasatospora sp. NPDC057223
GGCCCCGGGGGGCGGGCCGCTGCGGGCCGCCGGCGAGGCGGCGGGGGCCGCGGCCGGCTCGCGGCCGCCCGGGGGCAGGCCGTCCCTGGCGACCCGTTCGTCGGTGCGTCCGATCAGCCAGTCCCGGCTGGGCACGACCAGGCCGGCCGGGGTGAAGGCGATCCGGCGCAGCTCGGACTGCGGGCCGCTGTCCTTGCGCCACATGCTGGCGACGATGTCCACCGCCTCCTGCGGTGTCTCGGCGAACTCCAGGCCGGCGTAGACCGGGGCGCAGGCGTCGAGCCCGAGGTCCTGGGCGGTGAGCCGGCGCCCGAGGCGGCGGGTGAAGACCTCGGCGATCAGTGCCGGGGTGGCGCCGCGCGGCTGCTGGCCGCGCAGCCAGCGGGTCACGGAGGTCTTGTCGTAGCGCAGGTCCAGGCCGTGTTCCAGGCCGAGTTGGTCGACCCGGCGGGCCAGCCCGGCGTGCGAGAAGCCGGCCTCGTCGATCAGGACGGCCAGCCGGCCGTTCTGCGGGCCGGCGGCGGCCGGCGGCCCCTGTTCGTGCCGGTCGGCGGCGGCCTGGGCCGGGAGCAGCGGGTCGGCGGGCGCGGCCGGATGGTCGGGCAGGGTGGCGGAGGCGGACGGGAGGGCCCGCCCGTCCGGCCCTTCGTGCGGGTCGAGCGGGTCGAGCGGTCCGTACGCCGGGCTGTCTGTTGCAGGCCGTTGGGGCATAGTCAGTCAACACCTCTCGAGCGCCGCTCCGGCACAATCCAGTCCCCCGGTGCCAGGGCGGCGCCCCCTGTCGGGAATCGGCGTGAATGTAGCGAGCATTCGGGCGCTATGTGGGGTTCTGGCCGTGCAATCCTCCGAACGGGTGAAGCAACAGCGTCCGTTGTGTTGAAGCCCGAGCACCCGGAGTTTGCGCTCCGGGCGCTCCCGGCGCGCGAACGGCCCGCGCCTGCCCCATAGGGCGCGCCGCCATATCCGCAGCGGACACTGTGGCGCCGGGAGCCATAGGAGTCGGGCCCGCGAATTCCTACCGTTCTGGCCCATGGACACCACTTCGGACCGGCCCCCCACGGGGGCCCTCAGCGGCCGGACCGCCCTGGTCACGGGCGCGGCCTCGGGAATCGGCCGGGCCTGTGCCGAGGCCCTCGCCGCGGCCGGCGCCCGGGTCTACGTCGTCGACCTGGCCGCCGGGCCGGCCAGGGAACTGGCGGAGCGCATCAACGGCGTGGCGTACGTCGCGGACCTCGCCGACCCGGCCGCGGTGGACGCCCTGCCGGACGACGCCGACATCGTGGTCAACAACGCCGGCCTCCAGCACGTGGCCCCCGTCCACGAGTTCCCGCCGGAGCGGTTCGCCCTGATCCAGCGGGTCATGGTCGAGGCCCCGTTCCGGATCCTGCGCCGCACCCTCCCCCACATGTACGCGCAGGGCTGGGGACGGGTCGTCAACATCTCCTCGGTGCACGGGCTGCGGGCCAGTGCCTTCAAGTCCGCGTACGTCACGGCCAAGCACGGGCTGGAGGGCCTGAGCAAGACGGTCGCGCTGGAGGGCGCCCCCCACGGGGTCACCAGCAACTGCGTGAACCCCGGCTACGTCCGCACCCCGCTCGTGGAGGCCCAGGTCGCGGCGCAGGCCGCCGCCCACGGCATCCCCGAGGAGGAGGTGATCGAGCGGATCATGCTCGACCGCACCGCCGTGAAGCGGCTGATCGAGCCCGACGAGGTCGCGCAGCTCGCCCTGTGGCTCTGCTCCTCGCACGCCTCCTACCTCACCGGCGCCAGCCTGCCGCTGGACGGCGGCTGGACGGCGCACTGACCCTCCCCGCCTCCCCCGGCAGCTCCCCACCCCTCACCACTCAGAGAAGACAGGTGGACCCCATGGCCAGTTCTCCCGACGCTGCGAGAACCAGCTCCCCCCTCTGGAAAGTAGTCGGCGCGAGCCTGATCGGTACCACTATCGAGTGGTATGACTACTTTTTGTACGGTACGGCCGCGGCCCTCGTGTTCGGCAAGGTGTTCTTCCCCAACAGCGACCCGCTGACCGGCACCCTGCTGTCCTTCCTCACCTACGCCATCGGCTTCGCCGCCCGCCCGCTCGGCGCCCTGGTGTTCGGCCACTTCGGGGACCGGATCGGCCGCAAGAAGCTGCTGGTGGTCAGCCTGCTGCTGATGGGCGGCTCCACCACGCTGATCGGGCTGCTCCCGACGTACCACCAGGTCGGCGTGGCGGCGCCGATCATGCTGACCGCGCTGCGGCTGGTCCAGGGCTTCGCGCTCGGCGGCGAGTGGGGCGGCGCGGTGCTGCTGGTCTCCGAGCACGGGGACGCGAAGCGGCGCGGCTTCTGGGCCTCCTGGCCGCAGGGCGGCGCACCCGCCGGCAACCTGCTGGCGGCGGGCGTGCTGTCGCTGCTGACGGCCGTCCAGTCGGACGCCGCGTTCCTCTCCTGGGGCTGGCGGGTGCCGTTCCTGCTGTCCGCGCTGCTGGTGCTGGTCGGTATGTGGATCCGGCTCTCGGTGGACGAGTCGCCGCTGTTCAAGCAGGCCCTGGCGAAGGCCGAGGCCCGCAAGTCCCAGGCTCCCGAGCAGCCGCCGCTGGTGGCCGTGCTGCGCCACCACTGGCGGGAGGTGCTGGTGGCCATGGGCGCCCGGATGGCGGAGAACATCTCGTACTACGTGATGACCACCTTCGTGCTGGCGTACGCCGTCACCCACGTCCACCTGCCCAAGCAGACCGCACTGAACGCCGTACTGGTCGCCTCGGCGATCCAGTTCGCGCTGATCCCGCTGTTCGGCGCGCTCTCCGACCGGGTCGGCCGCAAGCCGGTCTACCTGGTGGGCGCGGTCGGGGTCGGGATCTGGGCGTTCTTCTTCTTCACCATGGTCGACGCGAAGTCCTTCGGCTCGCTGCTGGCGGCGGTCACGGTCGGCCTGTTCTTCCACAGCATGATGTACGCGCCGCAGGCGGCCTTCTTCTCCGAACTGTTCGCCACCCGGATGCGGTACTCGGGCGCGTCGATCGGCGCCCAGTTCGCCTCGGTCGCGGCCGGCGCCCCGGCCCCGCTGATCGCCACCGCCCTCCTCAAGGACTACGGCAGCTCCACCCCGATCTCGGTGTACGTGGCGATCGCCGCGGTGATCACCGTGGTCGCGCTGCTCTGCGCCCGGGAGACCCGCGGCCGCGACCTGGCCGAGGTCGACGCCGCGGCGGACGGCGCCCCGGCCCCCGCCGGCGCCCCGGCCGGCAACCCCGTCACGGCCTGACCGGGCACCGCGCGCACCCGGCCGGCGCCACGGGGCGTACCATCGCGCTTCCGCCCCTGTGGCCAGACTCTGCCGATTGGCGGCTGACCGTGAACGACCCGCTCCCCGGCGCGGCGCCCGCCCTGCGCCGACTGCTCGACCTGCTCGCCTCCGGAGCCGCCACCGAGGACTTCGCCGACGTGCTCGCCGAGGCCCGCCGGCAGGGGGCGCCCGCCGCCGTCCTCACCGAGATCGACGACGCCACCTGGACGGCCCTGCGGGTGCACCGCACGCTGCGCCAGCACCGGCGCCGCGAGGCCGAGCTCACCGCGCTCTTCGACACCGCCGGCGACCTGGCGGCCTCCCGCGACCTGGACGCCGTCCTCCAGGCCATCGTGCGCCGGGCCCGGCTGCTGCTCGGCACCGACACCGCGTACCTGACCCTGCCGGACGAGACGGCCGGCGACACGTACATGCGGGTCACCGACGGCTCGGTCTCCGAGCTCTTCCAGAACCTGCGGCTCAGCCTCGGCGACGGCCTCGGAGGGCTCGTCGCGCAGACCGCCCGCCCCTACGCGACACCGGACTACCGCACCGACGCCCGGTTCCACCACACCGGCCACATCGACGCCGGGGTGCTGGACGAGGGCCTGATCGCGATCATCGGCGTGCCGCTGCTGCTCGGCGGCGGCCAGGTGATCGGCGTGCTGTTCGCCGCCGACCGGACACCGCGGGCCTTCTCCCCGGACGAGGTCGCACTGCTCTGCTCGCTCGCGGCGCACGCCGCGATCGCGCTGGACACCGCCAAGGCACTGGCCGACACCCGGGCCGCGCTGGACGGGCTGAACAGCGCCAACGCGGTGATCCGCGCCCACTCCGCCGCCGTCCAGCGCGCCGAGAAGGCTCACGACCGGCTCACCGACCTGGTCCTGCGCGGCGCCGAGGTCCCGGACGTGGCGGCCGAGGTGGCCGCGCTGCTGGGCGGCGAGATCGCCGTCCACGACGCCGAGGGGAACACCCTGAGCGGCCCGGCCGCCGGGCCCCAGGGGCTCACCGAGGCCGTCGCCGCCTCCCGCGCCGAGGGACGCGCGGTACGGCGCGGTGACGCCTGGGTCTGCGTGGTGCTGGCCGGGCAGGAACCGCTCGGCAGCCTGGTGCTGCACGGCCGGCCCGGCCTGGACGACGCCGACCGGCGGCTGTTCGAGCGGGCCGGCGTGGTGACCGCGCTGCTCCTGCTCCTGCGCCGCTCGGTCGCCGAGACCGAGAACCGGGTCCGCGGCGAACTGCTCGCCGACCTGCTGACCGCCCCCGACCGCGACCCGGCCGGCCTGGTCGCGCGCGGGCGCCGGCTCGGCGTGGACCTCGGCCGCCCGCACCTGGTCCTGGTCGCCGAGGCCGCCGACCCGGCCGGCCGGGGCCGGCTCGCGGGCGCCGCCGGCCGCTACCTGTTCGGCTCCCGCGGGGTGAGCGCCGAGCACGGCGAGAGCGTGGTGCTGCTGCTGCCCGACGACGGCTCCGCGACCCCGGGCGAGGCCGCCGAACAGGCCGCCGACCGCCTCGCCCGGCTCACCGGCCTCCCCGTGACGGTCGGCGCCGGGCGCTCCGCCGCCGGACCGCTCGCCCTGGCCGCGGCGCACGCCGAGGGCCTGCGCTGCGTCCGGGCCCTACGGGTGCTCGGCCGGGGCGGGGACGGCGCCTCGGCCGAGGCGCTGGGCTTCCTCGGCGTCCTGCTCGGCGACGGCCACCACGTGGACGGCTTCGTCGGCACGACGCTCGGCCCGCTGCTCGACTACGACGCCCGGCGCGGCACCGAGCTCGTCCGCACCCTGCGGGCGTACTTCGACTGCGGCGGCAGCCTGACCAGGGCGAAGGACGAACTGCACGTCCACGTGAACACCGTCGTCCAGCGCCTGGACCGGGTCGAGGCCCTGCTCGGCCGGGACTGGAGCCACCCCGAGCGCTCGCTCGAACTCCAGCTGGCGCTGCGCCTGCAGCTGCTCTCGGACACCTGAACGACTCTCCGCCGGTCGGGCGTACAGTGGCGAGGTTGGTCTCTCACGCCTGGGCAAGGAGCAGCGGTGAGCGAGAACGTACGGTTCGTACGCATGGGCACCGGCGAAGGGTCGGTGCCGTACCAGGAGGCCTGGGAGGAGCAGCAGCGCCTGCACGCCCTCCGGGTCGCCGACGAGATCCCCGACACCGTGCTGCTGCTGGAGCACCCGCCGGTCTACACCGCGGGCCGCCGCACCAACCCCGAGGACCGGCCGCTGGACGGCACCCCCGTGGTCGAGGTGAACCGGGGCGGCGAGATCACCTGGCACGGACCCGGCCAGCTGATCGGCTACCCGATCGTGAAGCTGCCGGAACCGATGGACGTCGTCGCGTACGTCCGCCGGCTGGAGGAGGCGCTGATCCGCGCCTGCGGCGAGTTCGGGGTGGAGACCACCCGGATCGAGGGCCGCAGCGGGGTGTGGGTCCTGGGCCGGAGCATCCCCGGCGCCGTGGTGGACCCCGCCCAGGTGCTCGACATCGGCAGCCTCACCCTGCGGATGGGCCTGCCGCTGGGCATCGACCCCCGGCTCGCCGGACCGGAGTACGCGCCGTCCAACGCCGGCCAGCGCGGCGACGACCGCAAGCTGGCCGCGATCGGCGTGCGGGTCGCGCGGGGCGTGACGATGCACGGGTTCGCGCTGAACTGCGACCCGGACATGACCTGGTTCGACCGGATCGTGCCCTGCGGCATCCGGGACGCCGGCGTCGCCTCGGTCTCCACCGAACTGGGGCGGACGTTCCCGGTCGGCGAGGCCCTGCCGGTGGTGCAGAAGCACCTCGCGGCGGTCTTCGCCGAGCTGGCCGAACCCGCCCTGGCCCGATAGCCGCTCCGACTACCGACCGGTAGCGGAATCCCAAGGGGGCGACGGATGTTGCCCGACAGGCGGTAACCCTGCGATTACCGGGGCCCGGCCCGTCCAGAGCCGTACAAGCACAGGCGTACCCTGGGGGTACCCCGTCTAGTTCTTAGGAGTCGCACGTGTCCGCTGTCGCACCCGACGGCAGGAAGCTGCTGCGCCTGGAGGTCCGCAACAGCGAGACCCCCATCGAGCGGAAGCCCGAGTGGATCAAGACCCGCGCGAAGATGGGCCCCGAGTACACCGCCCTCCAGTCGCTGGTGAAGAAGGAGGGGCTGCACACCGTCTGCCAGGAGGCCGGCTGCCCCAACATCTTCGAGTGCTGGGAGGACCGCGAGGCCACCTTCCTCATCGGCGGTGACCAGTGCACCCGCCGCTGCGACTTCTGCCAGATCGACACCGGCAAGCCCGCCGACTTCGACCGGGACGAGCCGCGCCGCGTCGCCGAGTCCATCGTCACGATGGACCTCAACTACGCCACCATCACCGGTGTCGCCCGCGACGACCTGCCCGACGGCGGCGCCTGGCTGTACGCCGAGACGGTGCGCCAGGTGCACGCGCAGACCGCCGGCCGCGAGGGCGGCCGCACCGGCGTCGAGTTGCTGATCCCCGACTTCAACGCGGTGCCCGAGCAGCTGGCCGAGGTCTTCTCGTCCCGCCCCCAGGTGTTGGCGCACAACGTCGAGACGGTGCCGCGGATCTTCAAGCGGATCCGCCCGGCGTTCCGCTACGAGCGGTCGCTGGACGTCATCACCCAGGCGCGGGCCGCCGGGCTGGTCACCAAGTCCAACCTGATCCTCGGCATGGGCGAGACCCGCGAGGAGGTCAGCCAGGCCCTGGCCGACCTGGTGGGCGCCGGCTGCGAGCTGATCACCATCACCCAGTACCTGCGCCCCTCGCTGCGCCACCACCCGGTCGAGCGCTGGGTGAAGCCGCACGAGTTCGTGGAGCTCCAGCAGGAGGCCGAGGAGCTCGGCTTCGCGGGCGTGCTCTCCGGTCCGCTGGTGCGGTCCTCCTACCGGGCCGGGCGGCTGTACCGCCAGGCGCTGGAGCACCGCGAGAAGGCCGCGGTCTGACAGCTGTACGCGTGACGGGAGGGGCGGGGCCGCGGCCCCGCCCCTCCCGTCGTGACCGGGGGCACCAACCTGTTGCGCCAAAGGGGCGTCCGGGCTTCATCAGGCTTTGACGACCTGGTCACCGGCTGGTAACACCATGTGGTGACCATCAAACAGTCAGGACCTTCTCAGGACCTTCTCGGCACCGAGGGGAGCTGTTCGGCATGCAGGTAGGAATCCGATCGGTCGGCGGCAGCGCGCTGCGCCTGGCCGAGAGCGTGCTGCTCGCGGGCGGCCAGCGCCAGGCCCGCCAGAACGCCTGGGCGGCGGTGTGCGAGAACCGGCGACACGCCGCCGACCGGACCGGCGCCACGGCCCCGCCGCGCCCCGCGCCGGAGGCCGCGCAGCGCTGAGTCCGGCGCCCCTGCGGCCCTGGTCACGGCCGTCACGGATCACGGTTCGAGCCCAACCGGGACCGCCCTTGGATATCCCGGACCACCGGCACGTACCATGAGCCTTATGGCGAGGGAAACATCCGAAAGCTCCGGACGGCTCAAGCAGATCCGTCAGGCGTACCAAATGACCAAGAAGGTCGACACCAAGATCGGCCTGATCATCGCCGGCGTCGGCCTGCTGACCTTCGGCGTGTTCCTCGCCATTGGCTTTGCGATCGACCACCCGGTCTACCTGGGCATCCTGGGCTTCATCCTGGGCTTCCTGGCCATGGCGGTCGTCTTCGGCCGCCGGGCCGAGCGCGCGGCCTTCGGGCAGATGGAGGGCCAGCCGGGCGCCGTGGCGGCCGTGCTGAACAACATCAAGCGCGGCTGGAACGCCAACCCGACCCCGGTCGCGGTCACCAGGAACCAGGACGCGGTCTACCGGGCCGTCGGCCGTCCCGGCATCGCGCTGATCGGCGAGGGCAACCCGAACCGGGTGCGTCCGCTGCTGGCCGCCGAGAAGAAGAAGATGGCGCGGGTCGTCGGCGACATCCCGGTCCACGACATCGTGGTGGGCAACGGGGAGGGTGAGATCCCGCTGAAGAAGCTGCAGGTCCACCTGATGCGGCTGCCGCGGTCCATCACCCCGGCCAAGGTCACCGAGACCAACGACCGGCTGCGCGCGCTGGGCGACCTGCTCTCCAAGGCGCCGATCCCCAAGGGCCCGATGCCCAAGGGCGCACGGATGCCCAAGGGCGGCCAGGTCCGCTGACCGGTCCCACCCGAATCGAAACGACACGGCCCCGCCGCGGACACTCCGCGGCGGGGCCGTTTGACGTTCCCGCTCCGGCGAGGTCACTCGGACCATCGACTCAGATCCGGACTCGGCTCAGATCCGGACCTCGACCGTGCCGACGGCCTTGTCGTGCAGGCCCCGGGTGTCCCGGTCCCAGACCAGTGCCGGCACCACTAGGAAGAGCAGCAGCGTGCGCAGCAGCACCTGCGGGATGGTGGCGCGGCCGCCGTCCAGCCGGACCACCCGCAGGCCGAACAGGCGCTTGCCGACGGTCGTCCCGGTGGTGGCCAGCAGCAGGACCGTCACGACGAAGAGGACGGGGGTCGTCCAGAGATTGGCCTCCGCCTGGTCGCCGCGGGCGAGCAGGCCGTACGCGACCAGGGCCACCAGCCAGCCGTCGACGCACAGCGCGCCCATCCGGCGGGCCGGGCCGGCCACCGAGCCGGCGCCGTCCTTCGGCAGGCCGAGGCGCTCGCCGCGGTGGCCGAAATCGGCGCCCATCTTCTCGGCGGCAGCCTTCGGGCCGTCGATCCACGATCCCAACGCTTCTCTGGTGTCCACGAATCCACATTAACCGGGCGCCCCGTCCGGCCCGCCACCGCCTCCCCCGGAGGGTGAAACGCACCTTTTCCGGTTGCCGCAAGTGGTCCAGACCACTTCTGCCGCACTCCCCTTACCGGTGCAGCGTTTTGCCCGGAAGCGTCCGCCTTTGCCGCCCACTGGACAGGGGCGGTTAACATTCAGGAAACGGATGAGTCACCGACCGGAAACGGGCCATTCCTAGGGTTGAGCCCCGATCCGCACGCTGATGGAGGATGGATGTTCAACAACGCCGCCGAGGTCAAGCAGTACATCGCGGACAACGATGTGAAGTTCATCGACGTCCGGTTCTGCGACCTGCCGGGCGTCATGCAGCACTTCGCGGTGCCTGCGGCGACCTTCGACCCGTCCGAGACCCTGATGTTCGACGGCTCGTCGATCCGCGGGTTCCAGGCCATCCACGAGTCGGACATGGCACTCGTCCCCGACCTTGCGACGGCCCGCCTGGACCCGTTCCGCAAGGAGAAGCACCTCAACATCAACTTCTTCATCCAGGACCCGATCACCGGCGAGGCCTACAGCCGCGACCCGCGCAACGTCGCCAAGAAGGCCGAGGCCTACCTCGCCTCCTCCGGCATCGCCGACACCGCGTACTTCGGGCCCGAGGCCGAGTTCTACGTCTTCGACTCGGTGCGCTTCGACACCAGCGCCAACGCCTCCTACTACCACATCGACTCCGAGGCCGGCGCCTGGAACAGCGGCTCCGCCGAGGGCGACGCCCGCGGCTACAAGGTCAAGTACAAGGGCGGCTACTTCCCCATCCCGCCGGTCGACCACTTCGCCGACCTGCGCGCCGAGATGTCGCTGGAACTCGCCGCCGCCGGGCTGGAGGTCGAGCGCCAGCACCACGAGGTCGGCACGGCCGGACAGGCCGAGATCAACTACAAGTTCAACACGCTGCTGCACGCCGCCGACGACCTGATGCTGTTCAAGTACATCATCAAGAACGTCGCCTGGCGCAACGGCAAGACGGCCACCTTCATGCCCAAGCCGATCTTCGGCGACAACGGCTCGGGCATGCACGTCCACCAGTCCCTGTGGACCTCGGGCTCCCCGCTCTTCTACGACGAGCAGGGCTACGCCGGCCTCTCCGACACCGCGCGCTACTACATCGGCGGCCTGCTCAAGCACGCCCCGTCGCTGCTCGCCTTCACCAACCCCTCGGTGAACTCCTTCCACCGCCTCGTCCCCGGCTTCGAGGCGCCGGTCAACCTGGTGTACTCGCAGCGCAACCGCTCGGCCGCGATCCGCATCCCGATCACCGGCTCCAACGCCAAGGCCAAGCGCATCGAGTTCCGCGCCCCCGACCCGGCCTCCAACCCCTACCTCGCCTTCGCGGCGATGCTGATGGCCGGCCTCGATGGCATCAAGAACAAGATCGAGCCGCTGGAGCCCGTCGACAAGGACCTCTACGAGCTCGCCCCCGACGAGCACGCCTCCGTCCCCCAGGTCCCGGCCTCCCTGCCGGCCGTCCTGGAGGCCCTGGAAGCCGACCACGAGTACCTGCTCGCCGGCGGCGTCTTCACGCCCGACCTCATCGAGACCTGGATCGACTACAAGCGCACCAACGAGATCGCCCCGATCGCCCTGCGCCCGCACCCGCACGAGTTCGAGCTCTACTACGACCTCTGAGATCTCGTACGCCTTCTGAGTGTGCCCTCTGAGCTCTCGGGCGGACCGGGGAAGCCGCGGCCCTTCGGGATCGCCTGCCCGAGATCGTCCCTGACCAGTGGTCATCGGCCCGCCGGATTTCTCTGCGGAGAATGACGGCGGGCCGCTCCTTCGGCCGGGTCGGCACCGGGGGACCCCCGGCGCCGGTTACCACGGGTCGGGCAGGCCCGCTCCCGTGGTGATCAGGCTGCGCAGGCTGGCGTTGACGTAGTGCAGCCAGGCCGTGGAGCACGCGCCGAAGCACTCGACGTCCGGGACCAGGCCGACGTGGGTGAAGTGCAGTTCGGTGCCGCCGGCTGCGGGGGTGATGTCGAACACGATCTCGGTCCCGGTCCACTCGCCCGGCTCGGCGGCGAAGGACAGGTGGCTGTCGGTGACCTGCCAGACCACGCGGCGGCCCGGTTCGAGCTCGACCACGCGCTGGAGGCTGTAGTGCTGCGGGGGGTGCCGGTAGGTGAACTCGGCGCCCAGTTCGTCGGCGCGGCCCTCGACCTGCCCCGTCCACCAGGCGCCGACGTTCAGGACGGCGTCGAAGACCTCAGCCGGGGACTGCCCGACCGTGTACGAGGTGGTGTAGCCGTGCTCGGTGCGCGCCGCGCCCGTCGCGCCTACCGTGGTGACGGGACCTGCGACGCCCGGTCCGGGGCCGGCCGGTGATGGTGTCGTCATGGGGTATCGGATCCTTGTCTCTTGATGTCCAGTGACCGAGGGGTCGAGGGGTCGAGTGACCGAGGGATGCAGCGCCGGGCGCCGACAGGACGGCGGCGGCGCGTGCATGGGTACGTCAGCCCTGCTTGCTGCGCTCGATCCGCTCGGCGATCCGCTTGATCCGCTGCAGCCGGGCGTCCCAGGTCGCGCCGACCGCGGACAGCTGGGCGACCGCGCGGGCGAGCTGGGCCTCGTCCACCTGGTAGTGGCGCGCGCGCCCCGCCGACGTCCCGTGCACCAGGCCGACGCGGTCCAGCACACCGAGGTGCTTGGCGACCGCCTGCCGGGTGACGGGCAGCCGCTCGCTGAGCGTGGTCGCCGTGCCGCCGCCGTCGGCGAGCAGCAGGTCGAGCATCCGGCGGCGGGTCGGGTCGCCGACCGCGGACCAGAGGTCATCGTCGATGACCGTGCTCATGACCGCGCGCCCAGCCGGTCGGCGCACGCGACGAGGCGCGGGAGGAAGTGGTCCCAGCCGCGGACGTGGTCGAAGTAGGCCTCCTCCAGCACCGCAGCCTCCCAGCCGCGCTCGCGGAAGCCGGTCTCCTTGAAACGCAGCAGCGTGCCGCCGCCGGACCGGACGAGGTCGAAGGTCACCAGGAACGAGTTCGCCCCGGTGGCCGGGGCCTCGTCGTACACCCAGCGGAACGCGAACCGGCGGGGCGGATCGGCCTCCAGGACGGTGAGCGGCTCGACCTTCGCGTCGGGTGCCGCCGGGTCACCGAAGGTGACCGTACCGGTGCCGCCGGGGACCGGGTCGAACTCGGCGTCGTCGGGCCACCACTCGCGCAGATGCTCGGGAGAGCTGATCACCTCGTAGACCACCTCGGGGGCGGCGTCGATGCTGAGCTCCCGCTCGATGCTTCCGTACTCCATGTGACTCTCCCGACCTCGACGCAACCAACGGTTGCACTTCAGGGTATCCGGCACGCACCACCGATGCAACCTTTGGTTGCGCAATTGGCGCGGACGGCCCCACCGGCAACCCTCTCCCCCGGGGTGCGAGTTGCCCCGAAGGACGAGGCCTGCGCCATCTGCGGCCACTGCGGCAGAGCTCGGAATGGGTACGGACATTCGACTCCGGATTGCCTGTTCCTACTGGTCGCCGCCGGTACCCCCGCGCACGGGTGGCCCTGGGCACTGCCCGTTGACACGTCCGGGCGGAATTTCCCCGACCGGCCGTCAGCGTGTCGGGCCCGGCGCCATGATGGGGGCTGTGCTGACGAAGGAGATCGCCGCCGGACTGACCCAGTGGGCCCGGCGTTTGGACGACGCACAGCGGCGTGCCCGCACCGGGAGCAACCCCGACCGTGTCCGGTACGCGGCCCAGTGCCGCCGCGACGCCTTCAAGTACCTGGTCATGGCCTGCGGGTCGCTGAAGGCCTGGCCGGTGACCGCGCAGGTCGGGCCGGAGGCCGTCCGGGCCGCGCACGACATCCTGCTCGCGGCGGACGGCCCGGAGATCCGCAAGGTCCTGCCGCTGGTCACCTTCGCGGCCGAGCGCCACCGGATCCCCATCCTGCACCTGGCCGAGGCGATCGACGCGCTCTGCGTCGCCGAGAGGCGGCCGCAGGTGTACGGCACGGTCGCCGACCATCCGGTCGCCGACGAGGCCAAGGTCCGCGCCAAGCGCGAGGCGCTGGGCCTGCCGTCACCGACCACCGAGGCGGCCGTACTGCGGACCAGGCTCGCCCGGCCCGCCGAGGAGATCCCGGCCGGGCCGGAACTGTGCGACGGCCTGGACGTACTGGACGGCCTGCTCAAGGAGCTGCCCCCGGTGCGGCAGCTGCCGCGCACCGTCCGCCGCAGGATCGGCCCGGACGAGGACTGGGCGTGTGCCTACTGCGGGGGCGCGGCGAGCCCCGGTTCGGCGGAGATCGAGGTCCGGCGGAGGATCTGGCGGGTCTGCCGGGTCTGCGCCGGCTGCCCGGACACCCCGCAGGCCCGGCTGCTGGACGTGCTGCTGACCAAGGGCGGCGTGCCGGAGGCGACCGCCCGGGCCACCGCCGAACTCGGCCGCCGCGAGGGGTGGCGGCTCCCGCTGCGGTACGAGGAACCCAGGGTCCGGCCCGACCGCCGGCCGCAGCCCCGCTGGGCCCACATCCCGGTCTCGGCCGTCGGCAAGCTGGTCAGCTTCGCCGAGGAGCACCGCCCGGACCCGGCATCCGACCCGGCGCCCGTCCCGGCGTCCTCCCGGCCCGCCGACCGCGCGTACCCCGGCATGCTCGTCTCCCCCAAGGCCGCGGCGCTGCTCGCGCTGGCTCCCGAGCTGGCGCTGTCTGCCAAGGAGGTCGGCCGGGCCCTGCAGCTCGCTCCGCCGACGCTGACGGGCAGGGGGCTGGTGGTGGCCACGGTGGGCGAGCTGCGGGCCGTCTTCGAGTCCCCGCCCGAGTGGCTGCTCGCCTACCATCACCGGCTGATCGGCCAGCGGACGGCGAACCGGGCCCGGCAGCTCGGCGGCGTCCATCGGGTCCCTGCCCCGGCCGCTGCCCCGGGCGCCGCACCAGCCGCCTCACCGGCCAACGCCCCGACGGCCGCCGCCACCGTGCCGGCGCAGGCAGCCAGGAGGCGGACGGGGCCGGCGGAGCCCGTCCTCGGGCCGCCGCACCCGGAGATGCTGCTGTCCGGCCGGGCCGAGCAGGTACTGGCCCGGCCGCCGGACACCGAGCTGGCCGCGAACATCGTGTCGAAGGCGCTCCAGACCGCCCACGCGACGATCGTCAAGCAGCGGCTGAAGGTGACCACGGTCGCCGAACTGATCGCGGTCTTCCACCGGCCACCCGAATGGCTGCTCGACTTCCACCGCAAGCTCGCGGCCGAGCGGGCGGCGAACCTGCTCCGCCAGGGCGGCGTGCTGTAGCGAGCCCATCCAACCCCGGGCAGCCAGGGCCCCGGGCTCTCAGGCCGGGGAGGGGGTGAGGGCGAGCACCGCGAGGTCGTCGGAGAGCAGGCCCGCATAGGAGCGGACGTCCTGGTCGAGGTAGGAGACCACGCCCTCGGGGCAGGTGGTGCCCAGCGCGCCGAGGCGGCCGGCCAGCGGATAGAAGGCGCCGGAGGCGTCGCGGGCCTCGCTGACCCCGTCGGTGTGCAGGAGCAGGGTGTGACCGGCGGGCAGGCCGAGACGGGTGAGGCGCGGCCGGCTGCCGGCCGGGCCCAGGTGGCCCAGGCCGAGCGGCAGTTCGTCCGGGCAGAGCACGGAGGTGACGTCGGTACCGGAGAGCAGCAGCGGGGCGAGGTGGCCCCGGTTGACGATCTCGACGCGGCCGGATCCCGGGGTGTGCTGGATCATGACGGCCGTGACGAACAGCTCGTCGTCCTCACGGTCCGCGGCCTCGCGCATGACGGTGCGGTCGAGCTGTTCGGCGAGTTCGGCCAGGTCGGCGGTGTCGTGGGCGGCGGCGCGGAACGCTCCGAGGACCTCGGCCACCGTGCGAACGGCCTCCAGCCCCTTGCCCCGGACGTCCCCGAGCAGGATCCGCGCACCGAATCGGGTGTCGCAGACCGCGTACAGGTCGCCGCCGATCGCCGACTCGGTCTGGGCCGCGCGGTACAGGCCCGCCACCCGCAGGCCGCCGACCTGGTCCGGCACCGGGCGCAGCACCGTCCGCTGCAGGGTCTCGACGACGGTGAGGGCGCGGTTCAGGTTGCCCTCCTGTCGCACGCGCTGCCAGGACAGGGCGGCGCCCATCACCCCGGAGAGCACGGTGGCGACGTAGATCCAGATGTGGTGCTGCTCGTCGAGGTGGCCGGCCCGGCCGGCGAGCGCCAGCTGCAGGCCGATGGCGCCGGCGGTCGACAGCAGGGCGACGCCCGGGCCGTAGCTGAACGCGACCAGCACCGGCAGCGCGGTGAGCAGGAACCCGGCCGCGACCGCACCCGGGAAGGCCGCTTCCGCCGCCAGGTCCAGGAGGACCAGCAGGACGGGCAGCCAGGCCACCCAGCGCGGGACGTCCGGCCTGGGGACGAAGGCCTGGCGCAGCGACCGGTTCGCGGTGGGCACGGCTGGGACCTCCTCGGCGGAACGACGCGGGACGGGCACGGGACGGACACGGGCCCAGGACGGACGCGGGCCCAGGACGGGCACGGGCCCAGGACGGGCACGGGCCCGGGACAGGCACGGGCCCGGGACAGGCACGGGGCTGGGGACGGGGTGGCGCAGAGCGCGGCGTTCGGGCCGCTGCTCCCATGC
The DNA here is from genome assembly GCF_042669755.1 of Kitasatospora sp. NPDC057223. Lineage (NCBI taxonomy): Bacteria > Bacillati > Actinomycetota > Actinomycetes > Kitasatosporales > Streptomycetaceae > Kitasatospora > Kitasatospora sp. NPDC057223. The sequence continues at coordinate 15,591 of NZ_JBHUWW010000098.1, forward strand.
TCCCGTATGTCCCCGCTCCGCGGGTGCCTGCTTTGGTCCTGCCGATGAGGGCCTTAGGGCCCGGTTCCGCGCGGCGCCCGGCCGGGTAGGGCCGCCCGGCCGGTCAGACGACCGCGACCGGCAGGGTCTCGAAGCCGCGCAGCACCAGGCGGTCGCGGCGGGTGGGCGGGCCCGCCGGGGCCAGTCGGGGGAAGCGCGCGAGCAGCGCCGGCATGGCGACGGCCGCCTCCAGCTTCGCCAGCTGGGAGCCCAGGCAGTAGTGCGCGCCGCCGCCGAAGCTGAGCGGCTGGCTGTCGGTACGGGTGGGGTCGAAGACCGAAGGGTCCGGATAGCGGGCCGGGTCGTGGTTGGCCGCCCCGATGAGGACGAAGACGACGCTCCCGCCGGGCACGTCCACGCCCTCGACGGTGAGGCCGTCGGTGAGGGCGATCCGGGAGGTGAGCTGGACCGGGGAGTCGAAACGCAGGACTTCGTCGGTGAGCGCGGCCGGGCTGATGGCGCCCTCGCGCAGGCCGGCCGCCACCTGCGGGTGCTCGAAGAGCAGGGCGAGGCTGTTGCCGAGCAGATTGGTGGTCGTCTCGAAGCCCGCCACCAGCAGGAGTACCAGGTTGGCCAGCAGCTCCTGGTCCGACAGCCGGCCGGTGTCGGCCGCCGCGACCTGGACGAGCGCGCTGACCAGGTCGTCCTCGGGGTGGGCGCGACGCTGGGCGGCGAGCTCGGCGAAGTAGCGGGCCAGCTCGTCGGCGGCCTCGTCGGCGACCTCCAGCTCGGACCAGAGCGAGACCAGCTCCAGGGCGCCGGTGAGGTCGGCGGTCAGGCCGCGGAACCGGTAGCGGTCCGCCTCGGGCACTCCGAGCAGTTCGCAGATCACGCCGACCGGCAGCCGGAAGGCGAAGGCGTCCATGAAGTCGACGGGCGAGCCGTCGGCGCCCTGGCCGGCCATCTCGTCCAGCAGCCGCTCCACGGCGGCGACGACGGCGGGCTCCAGTGCCGCGACCCGGCGGGCGGTGAACACGGAGGCGATCAGGGAGCGGACCCGGGCGTGGTGCGGGGCGTTGCTCTGCAGGATCGAGCGGCTGAGCAGGACGGCCGAGGAGTGCTCCAGGAACTCCGGCTCGAACCGGGCCCGCATGTCGGTGTCGGCGACACCGAAGGCGGGGTTGCGCAGGATCTGGTCGGCGGTGCGGTGTCCGACCGCCAGGAACATGTCCGGGCCGCACGGCGTGACCGGCCCCAGTTCGTGGGCGAGCCGGTAGAGCGGGTACGGGTCGATCCGTCCCTCGGGCGTCATGAGCTGCTCGATGATCGCTTCGCCGTCCATGCGGCTCCCCTCCCGTACCCACCCCGTGGTCCTGCCGTCCGGTCAACCGCTACGGCACGCCGCAGAGTTCCCGCGGACGCGCGTTGGGCGGGCGGGCGGCAGCCGGTGGGTACCCTGACGGAATGGAGATCTGGATCAACCCGCGTTGCGGCAAATGCCGGTCGGCGCTCACCGAGCTGCAGGCCGTCGGGGCCGAGTACACCGTCCGGCGGTACCTGGAGGACCCGCCGACGGCCGACGAACTGGTGCAGGTGCTGAAGCGCCTGGCGCTCGAACCCTGGGACATCACCCGGCTCGACGAGCAGGCCGCCAAGGACCTCGGCATGAAGCAGTGGACCCGCGAGCCCGACGACCGGGCCCGCTGGATCGCGGCGATGGCCGAGCACCCCATTCTGATCCAGCGCCCGATCATCACCGCGGACGACGGGCACGCGATCGTCGCCCGGACGCCGGAGGCCGTGAAGTCCGTGCTGCCGCCGAAGGCCTGACGGCCGGCGCAAGCGGCCGGCCGGTGCCGCCGGACGGTCAGTGCCGCTGGACGGTCTTGACCGGCTCGCCCGGACGCCAGGAGCGGACCAGCAGGTGGTCGCCCTCGAGCGTGGTCAGCACCACCTGGTCCAGCTCCATCCGGAAGGCGTGGAACGGGCCGGGTGGCGGCGGCTCGGGCAGCTCCGACTCGTACGCCGTCAGCTCCACCGCGTCGGTGATCTCGACCGCGTGACCGGCGATCTTGGCATCGCCGCCCGCCATCGAGGAGTCGCCCGGGTTGCTGTGCAGCGCGTAGCGGGCGTCCCGCTGGAGGTCGCGGGCCTTCACCGCGCCGTACATCGAGCCGATCGTCAGATCCGCGCCGATGAACTGCACCTCCGTACCGCTCACCCGCGGTGATCCGTCGCGGCGCAGCGTCGCCAGCACATGGTGCTTGTTCGCCTCGAACCGGGCCCGCACCGCAGGGGCCAGATCCGGTGCTTCGTGTTCGAAATCCTGCCAGGTAGCCATGGCGCCAGTCTGGCACCCGGCGCTGACAACGACCCTGATTGCGGGTGCCGGGTGCCACACTGGCGCCATGGCTGAGTCGACGACCTACATCGCGTTCCTGCGCGCCGTCAACGTGGGCGGGCGCACCGTGAAGATGGAGCGGCTGCGCGAGCTGTTCACCGAGCTGGGACTCGGCGGCGTCCGGAGCTACATCCAGACCGGCAACGTCTTCTTCACCACCGGGGAGACCGACCGCGCCGCCCTCACCCGGCGGATCGAGGAGCACCTGGCCGCCGCCCTGGGATACCCCGTGCCGGTCATGCTGCGGACGGTCGAGGAGGTGGAGGCGCTGCTCGCCGCCGAGCCCTTCGCCGGGCACGAGGCCGGGCCGGACGTACGCCTGGTCCTGGTCTTCCTCTCCGAGCCGCTGCCGGCCGGCTACGAGCTGCCGCGGAAGTCCCCCAAGGGCGAGTACGAGGTCATCGGCGCGGACGAGGGCACGGCCTTCGTGGTGATGCACCTGCTGGGCGGCCGGATGAGCACCAACCCGGGCGCCGTCTTCGGCAGGTCCTACCCCGGCCAGGGAACGGGGCGGTTCCTGCACACCACGGCCAAGATCCTCGCGGCCGCGAAGAAGGCCTGACCGGGGCCTGACCGGGGGCCGCCGGGGACGGCCCCCGCCGCGCGGCGGGATGACGGCCCCTCGGCTTCTGGACAGGCCCGGGCGGAACGCCCGACAATCGGGCCATGACGTCTGCTGATTTCCGGACCCGGGTGGCCCGCCCGTCGGAGGCCGAGCGGGATCAGGCGCTCGACGTGCTCCGGGACGGGGCGGGGAGCGGGCGGCTGTCGCACCACACGTTCATGACGCGGATGGAGATCGTGCTCCAGGCCCGCAGCCGGGCCGAGTTGGACGCGGTGATGGCCGATCTGCCGGGCGGCGGACGGATGGCCCGGCTGATGCTGCGGACGGTCGGACGGATCTCCTCCCTCGGGGTGGGGCTGCGCGGTGCCTGGCACGTGGAACGGCTGCCGGGGCTGCACCTGCCGGAGGCCGGTTCGGCGCTGCTGACGATCGGCCGGCGGCCCGGCTCGGGGCTGCGGCTGAGCGACGCCTCGGTGTCGCGCACGCATGCCGAGTTGCGGCGTGAGGGCGGCGGCTGGGTGCTGTACGACCTGGGGTCGACGAACGGGACGCACGTGAACGGGCACCGGGTGGCCGGCGCGGTCCGGGTCCGGCCGGGTGACCAGGTGCAGTTCGGCAACCTGGGGTTCCGGCTCGCCGCCGGGTGACGCGGGGCCGCCCGGGCCGGCTGGTCAGTGCGGGAACTGACGGGGCGGTCGCTGCTGCGGCAGGCCGTCCCGGAACTCCTCCACGGCCGGACTGATCTGCCGGGTCAGCACGGTGTGCTCGATCCGGTCCAGGTAGAGGTGCTCGGCGGCGAGGGCCTCGACGGTGGCGGCGAAGTAGAGCGTCATCAGCGGGTTGACGAAGAGGGTGCTGTCCTTCGTCCGCTCCGTGAAGCGGACGTCACCGAACCGGCCGGCCAGCGCGGCGGCGACCGAGCCCTGGACGATGCTCGGGTACTCGGGGAAGGCGGCCCGGGCGTGCTCGACGGCGTCCAGGTAGAGGGCTCCCTCACGGCTCCCGCGCGGGATGGAGAAGGCGCCGAGGTAGCCGCCGGCGCGCTCCAGGGCGGCCAGGTTCTCCAGTACCAGTGCGTGGTTGACGCCGTGGTGGGCGTCGATGCCGAAGCCGAGGCAGGCGACCAGGCGCTCGGGGATCTCGGGCATGCCGGCCACCGCGCCCAGGCTCGCCATGTCCTCCTCGGGGGTGCCGAGACCCGCTTCGTCGCCGCGCATCAGGATGTCCGTGCCGCCGTCGACGAGCAGGATCGCGTCGATCCCCAGCTCCGCGGCGAGCGCGCGGTAGGCGGCGCGCAGCGGCTGGACGCCGACCGGGGGGAAGGCCCAGACGGTGTCGGGCATGCCGTGCAGGTGCAGCCAGCGGGCCAGGGTCCGCTCGGGGAAGTACGGTTCGGCGGAGGAGGTTTCGGGGCGGATCGCGGCGACGTCCGGGGCCAGCCAGACGTCGGTGTCCAGGCCGTACAGGTGGCTGAAGGACAGGTTGGCGAGGTGGACCTCGTGGCCCGCCGCCCGCAGGGCGAGGGCCAGCGGCAGGCCCGCGTAGACGTCGAAGCCGCCGCCGGCGCCCGCGATGAGGATCCGGTCCGCGGCCCTGAGCCGGGTGAGCAGTGGAGGCTCGAAGAGGGAGGTCATCGGGCGGAGGCTAGCAGGACAGCGGCGACCCGGGCAGCGGGTTTGTCGGTGGCGGGTGGGAGGATTCGCGCATGACCCAGGAATCGCCGCTCGCCCCCGATGTACTGCACGATGCCGAAGAGCGCGCTCGGGAGCTGATCCGCGGCGGTTTCCAGGAACCGGACGAGATAGCCGAGTCCCTGGTGGACTTCCTGGACGACCAGGGGATGACGGAGGACCAGGCGGAGCGGATCGTCGCGCCGTTGTGGGAGGAGCGGCTCGCGGAGCAGGCCGGCTGGCCTGCGGTGACGGACGTCGACCGGCTGGTGGAGGCATTCGACGCACTGGAGTCGGACGGGATCGTCGCGGCGATGGACTTCACCTGCTGCAGCAGCTGCGGCTACGCCGAGATCGGCGGCGAGGCGGACGAGGACTCGCGCGGTTTCGTGTTCTTCCACGAGCAGGACACCGAACGGGCCGCGTCCGGCGGGGGCCTGACGCTCCGCTTCGGCGGGTTCCGGCACTCCGAGGAGGAGACGGTGGAGGTCGGCCGCGAGGTGGTGGCGGCGCTGGCCGAGGCCGGGCTGAACGCGAAGTGGGGCGGCTCGGCGGACGAGGCGATCACCGTCACGCCGCTGACCTGGCTGCACCGCCTGCCCGAGTGACGGGTGCCCGGGCCGACGGCCCGGGTCCTACTGCCGCGCCGGGGGCGCTTCCTGACGGCTGCCGCACGGGCGGGTGAGGAATCCCTGTGCCGGGCTGCGGAGTCCGGGGGGACGCCGTTGCCGGAGGCGGCCGCGATGAACGGGCCCCGCTCCGGACTCCCGGTCGCCCCGGGCGTGGACGGGTTCAGAAGAACAGGTTCGGGAGGGCGGGTTCAGGAGGGCGGGTTCAGCCGGCCGGGCCCCGGACGGCGGCGACGCCGGCCAGCAGGATCGTGAGGCCCCGTTCGAACCGCTGCTCGTAGCCGGTGAACAGCTCCCGGCTCGCGGCGGCGGCGCGCGGCCGGTCGGGGCCGATCCGCTCGGCGCGGACGGCCGGGTCGTAGGCCGGCGCCGGCTCCTCGCCCGGCAGCGGGCGGACGGCCTGCTCCTCGATCACGAAGCCGATGGTGTAGGCGTACGCGGTGAAGAACGCCTGGACGGCGTCCGCGAGTTCGAAGCCCGCGTCGGTGAACATCCGCAGCAGCAGCTCCTGACCCGCGCTGTGGCCGTGGTCGGTGAGGCGGGTGCCGCTGAAGACCTTGGCCCCGTCGCGGTAGCCGAGCAGGCTGCCGCGCAGGGTGCGGCAGGTGGCGGCGAGTGCCTCCCGCCAGTCGGCGGGGACGCCGGCGGGCCCGGCGCTCATCCGGCGGAGCATCTCGGTGGCCATCTCGTCGAGCAGCTCCTGCTTGTTGGCGAAGTGCCAGTACAGAGCCGGTGCCCTGACGTCGAGTTCGGTGGCGATCCGGCGCAGCGTGAGGCCGTCCAGGCCGGTCTCGTTGAGCAGCCGCAGGGCGGTGTCGACGACCTGTGTGCGGTCGAGTTTCGGTGCCACGCCGGTCCTTCGTGAGGTGTTCGCGGGCCGGGCTCCGCCCCGGCCCCTTGACAATTTAACACTGTTAAGCCGATGCTCTGGGACGTCAGCAACTTAACAATGTTAAGGAGACTCCGGTGAGCACTCCCCCTGCGGACACCCGGAACACGGACGTCCTGAACACCGACGTCCTGATCGTCGGCGCCGGCCCGACCGGCCTCATCCTCGCCTGCGACCTCGCCCGCCGCGGCGTGCCCGCGCTGCTGGTGGAACGGGCCGACGCCCTGTTCCCCGGCTCACGCGGCAAGGGCCTCCAGCCCCGCACCCAGGAGGTCTTCGACGACCTCGGCGTGATCGACGCCGTCCGCGCGGCCGGCGGCCGCTACCCGCTGATGATGGGCTGGGAGGACGGCGAGCGGCTCGGCACCTGGGATCTCATGGAGCGCGGCACGCCGGACTCGTCCACGCCCTACCCCGAGGTGTGGATGGTGCCGCAGTGGCGCACGCAGGAGATCCTGTACGCGCGGCTGCTGGAACTCGGCGGCTCGGTCGTGTTCGGCACCGCGCTGAGCGGCGTCGAGCAGCACCCGGACCGGGTGGAGGCCGCGCTCACACGGCCCGACGGCAGCGCCGCCACCGTCACCGCGCGGTACCTGGTGGCCGCCGACGGCGGGCGCAGCGCGGTCCGCCGGGCGGTCGGCATCGCGATGCACGGCGAGGAGGTCGACCCCCGGCCGGCCCTGGTCGCCGACCTGCGGATCGACGGGCTGGACCGCGACAACTGGCACGTCTGGCCGAAGGCCCCCGGCGGTGCGATGCTGCTCTGCCCGCTGCCCGGCACCGAGGACTTCCAGCTGTTCGCGCAGTTCGAGGACGAGGACGCCCGCCCGGACACCTCTCCGGACGGCGTGCGCCGGGCCGTCGCCGCCCGCAGCCACCTCCCCGGGAGCGCCGTACGCGAGGTGCGCTGGGCGTCGGACTTCCGCCCGCGGGCGGCACTCGCCGAGCGGTTCCGGGCCGGGCGGGTCTTCCTCGCGGGCGACGCCGCGCACATCCACTCCCCCGCCGGTGGCCAGGGCCTGAACACCAGCGTGCAGGACGCGTACAACCTGGGCTGGAAGCTCGCCCACGTGCTGCGCGGCGGCGCGGACGAGGCGCTGCTCGACAGCTACCAGGAGGAGCGGTTCCCGGTCGCCGCCGAGGTGCTCGGCATCAGCACCGGCCTGCACCACGCCGATCGCGGCGCCGGCGGCGGGACACAGGTGCGCCGCGGCCGGGACACCGACCAGCTGGGGGTCGGCTACCGGACGGGGCCGCTGACCGTGGAGGCCCGGGAGGGTCTGGCCGAGGACGCGCTGCACGCCGGGGACCGGGCACCCGACGCGCCGTACCGGGGCGAGGACGGTACACCGCTGCGGCTCTTCGACCTGTTCCGCGGCCCGCACTCCACGGTGCTCGCGGTGGACTGCGACCTGCCCGCCGTCCCGCCCGGCGTGCGGTCGCTGCGCCTGGCCGGCGGCGACGCCCGGGCGGCGTACGGGCCGGGCCTCTTCGTCGTCCGCCCGGACGGGTACGTCGGGCTCGCCACGCACGACCCGGCCGGCCTGCCGGGGTACCTGGCGCTCCTGGGCGGGTAACCGGTGGTCAGGTCGCCGGGCCCCAGAGCGGCTTGGTGCAGCGGTCGTAGGTGTCGCGCCAGTGCGGCCAGTGGCGCGCGACGCTGTCGTCGCAGTCGGCGAGCAGGCGCTGGACGGTGAAGTCGTCCACGCCGTCCAGCAGCCAGGTCAGGGCGTCGGCGGTGCCCGGGCCGTCGGCGGCGCGCAGCAGGTCGAGCAGCTCGGGCAGGGTGCCGACCCGGGAGGTCTCGGCGAAGACGTGTCCCATCCGGGGCAGCAGCTGGCGCTCCTCGATCCGCAGGTGGGTCTCCAGCCGGGCCGCGAGGTCCTCGACGGCGTACGCGACCGGCCAGGCGCTGCTGGCGTCCCGGGTGGCGATCCGGACCAGGGTGGTGACCCGGGTGAAGGAGTGGTCGAGGTTGTGGTGGTCGTCCTCCAGCCAGTTGAGCAGCAGGCGCAGCTCGGGCGCGAAGCGGCGCAGGATCGGCCAGAGCCGGGTGTCCTGCTGCTCGTGGTGGCAGGTGAGCATCGCGATGAGGAAGTCCCAGTGCCGCTGCAGGGCCTCGCCGCGCTCGTCGTCGCCCGGCTGGAGCAGGCGCAGCGCGTCGGGCAGCCGGGCGAGGTCGCGGCGCAGGGCCGCGTGCACCAGGCGCAGTCCGGCGAAGCGCACGGAGGTGTCCGGGTCCTCGGTGTCCTGCTCCTGCCGGGGGGTCGCCTGAGCGGGGACGTGCGGGGACTTGACGGGCAGCAGATGGCTGGGCATGACGCTCTCTTCGCAGGCCGGGTCTGGGATCACCAGGGTGGTGACAGTCGATCAGGAGCGAATGAATGTCCGATTGACGTGCAGGTCAGGGGGCTGCTCCGGCCCGCCGGGCCGCGGTCAGTCGCTCTCGGGGCCGGCCAGGTTCTGGGTGAGCCACTGCAGGGTGTCCGGGATCATCTTCTTGAAGTCGGTGGTGAGGTGCTTGCCGCCGGGCTGCTCGTAGTAGTCGACCTTGAGCGGCGCGGCGGCCTTGGCCACCCAGTCCTTGACCAGTTTCATCTCGTAGCCGTTGGCGCCGCCGGCGGTGGCGAGCATCCGGACGTCGGCCTTGCCCTGGGTGACCAGCACGTCGGGGCTGTTCGCCAGCCGGTCGGCGTCGTGGCCCTTCCAGAGCGGTGAGTCGGGGTTGAAGTAGCCGTCGATCGGGACGGCGGCCCGGAAGGTGCCGGGGTGCTGGAGCGCCAGTTTGGCACTGCAGAACGCACCGGTGGAGGCACCCATCAGGCCCCAGCCGTCGCGGCCCCGGACGGTCCGGAAGTTCGCGCGGACGAAGTCGGGGATGTCCTCGGCCATCCAGGTGCCGATCCTGGGCTGGCCGGGGATGTCGCTGCACTCCAGTGCCTTGGCCTCGTTGGAGTCCAGGTTCTGCACCGGCATGATCATGATGAACGGGTGCGCCCTGCCGTCCCTGGAGAGCTGGGCGTCGGCCTCCTGGATCGGCAGCTGGTTGTCCGTCCAGGTGTTGTAGCCGGCGCTCTGGCCGCCCGCGAACAGGGTCAGCACCGGGAACCCGGTGCTCGCGTACTTCGGGTCGTTGTACTGCGGCGGCAGCCAGACCCAGACCTTGCCCGAGACCCCGGACTTGGGGCCGGCCAGCGTCGTCATCATGATCTGCCCGGCGGCGGTGTCGCGGGCCTTGCCGAAGGTGGCGGCCGGTCCGGTCGGCATCAGCACCCTGCTGGGCCTGGGCGGCGCGGTGGGGGTGGCGGCGGCGCTGGACGGCCCGCCCGTGGTGCTGCCGGCCGGGGCGGGCGAGGGCGGCCCGCCCTTCGCGGTGTCGCCGTTGCCCACCCTGGTACTCCCGCAGGCCGCCAGCGTCGCGACCAGCGCGAGGGCTGCGGTACCGGTCAGGACGGCGCGGGAGCGCGAGGGCTGCGGCTGCACGGTGAGGACTCTCCGACCGGTGTCACGCCCGGTCCGTCGGGAGCCGGGCGGTGGCCCCCGGGTGGGGCCGTGGCGGGACCGGGACGCAGGCGGGTGGCACGGCGCCCCGGGGCTGCGCGCCGCCCCGGACCGGGGCCGTGCGCCTTCCCGCGATCTTATGACGCGGGGGTGGAAGGGCCGGTTGCGTACGGACCTGTTCCGGCCCGGGGTTTCCCCGGGATCCGGCCGAACGGCCGAACGGCCCCCGCCGTCCGGCGGGGGCACATGGGAAACCGCCCCCGCCGGACGGCAGGGGCGGCATCACTCTTCGGGATGACAGCAGCTCCGGATCAGCGCCGAAGGGTCAACAGGACGGGCGCCGGAGGTCGATGACGTCGCTCCACACCCGGACGACCTCCGGGTGCCGCAGGTCGGGCTCCGCGCCGAGGCCGGGCCCGGCCGGCAGGATCAGCCGGCCCTCGCTGATCTGCTCCCCGCCGCCGGTGACCGCGCCCCGCCAGGGCACCTCGCCGAAGGCGTACTCCAGCGGCGCGGCGCCGATCGCGGCGGCCAGGTGGGCGCTGTGCAGGGTGGCGACCGGCCCGCTGGGGTTGTGCAGGGAGACCGCGGCGCCGGTCGCGCGGGCCAGTGCGAGCGCCGCCCGCGGCCCGCCCGCGTGCTTGACGTCGGGCAGCAGCACGTCGAGCAGCCCGGCCGCGGCCTCGACCTGCTCGGTGCGGTGGGCGAGTTCGCCGCCGGCCAGGGTGAGGCCGGTGAGGCCGCGCAGCCGGGCCAGGTCGGCCGGGCGGTCGATGCCGACGCCGTCCTCCAGCCAGCCGATCCCCAGTTCGGCGAACGGCTCCAGCAGGGGCGCGAGGTCGTCGAGCGAGAGCCGTTCGTGGCAGTCCACCAGGATCGCGACCTCGTCGCCGACGGCCTCGCGGACGGCCTGCACCCGGGCCAGGCCGAGGTGCGGCAGGCGGTCGCCGCCGGGGGTGTCGAAGGGCGCCAGCTTCACCGTGCGGAAGCCGGCCCGGACGGCCGCCAGCGCGGTGGCGGCGACCTCGGCCGGCGCCCGGCCGCCGGGGGCACGGTTGATGTTGGCGTAGAGCTCGACGGACTCGGCGGGCGCCGCCGCGGCCGGGGCGCCCGGCCCCGCGGCCGCCTCGGCGAGCAGGGCCCGGAGCGGGCGGCCGGCCCGCCGGGCGGCCTGGTCGAGTTCGGCCTGCTCGATCGCCCCGGCTATCGTGCGCCGGGTGAACTCGCTGACGTCCGGGGCCTGCTGGCCCCAGGCGGCCAGCTCGCGCAGTTCGCGCAGGACGGCCGCGAGCGGCCCCGCGTCGGAGCACTCGCCCCAGCCGGTCACGCCGTCGGCGTCAGTGATCCGCAGCAGCAGCCAGTCGGTGTGCCCGCTGACCGCGACGTGGTGGAGTTCGGCCCGCTGGACGCGCGCGCCGACGGCGGCGGCGGGCCCGGTGGCGGAGGTGGTCGTGGTGGTGGTCGCGGTAGTGGTCACAGCAGCCCCAGAGCGGTGAGCGGTTCGGTGATGACCCGCTCCAGGACCGGCACGGCCGAGGAGCGGACGAGGGTACGTGAGCCGAAGACGGCGGGCACGATGTCCGCGGCGACGTCCTCGCCGCGGTGACTGCGGCAGGCGACCTCGCGGCGCAGCTCGTCCAGGTACTCGTCGGCGATCAGGATGCCGCCGGCCAGCACCACCCGGCTGGGGTTGACGAGGTCGACGATGGTGCTGATGGCCCGGCCCGCGTTGCGGGCGCGCAGGCGCAGCAGTTGCTGGGCCCGGGGGTCGCCGGTGCCGGTGCCGGCCGGGCGGGCGGCCGCCACCAGGCGCTCCAGCGCGAGGTTGTCCGGCTCGGGGCCGGAGGCCTGCGGCGCCGCCGGGATGACCCCGGCGGCCCGGGCCTGGGCGACCAGGGCGGTGTCGGACGCGGTCACACCGAGACAGCCGGTGCCGCACTGCGGGCAGCGGACGGCCGGGTCGTCGGTGGCGGGCAGGTGGTCGATGGCGCCGGCGGCGGCGCCGGGGCCGCGGTGCACGGTGCGGTCGACGACGATGGCGGCGCCCGACACGTTGCCGATGAAGACCAGCACGAAGTCGTCGACCTCGCGGCCGGCGCCGAACCAGAGCTCGGCGCGGGCGATGGCCCGGACGGTCTGCTCCAGCAGCAGCGGGCCGGGGAGCTCCTGCGCGAGCAGGTCGAGCAGCGGGACGCCGCGCCAGCCGAGCGGGCCGTGCTCGACGACCGTGCCCTGCGCGTCGTCGACCCAGCCGCCGATGGTGACGCCGGTGCCGGCCAGCCGCCGGCCGCCGAGCCGCTCGGCCAGGAAGGCCCGGACGCCTTCGGCGGCCTGCCGGGTGATCCGGGCGGGGGTGAGGTCGGGCAGCTCGCCGTGGCTGAGTTCGCGCTCGGCGATGACGCTGCCGTCGAGGGCGACCAGTCCGAAGGTGGTGCGCAGCAGGCCGATGTGCAGGCCGAGCGCGACGGTGCCGTCGGGGTCGACCCGCAGCGGCACCCGGGGGCGGCCCTGGGTGGGCTCCATCGGGGGGAGTTCGCCGATCAGTCCGGCCCCGACCAGGGTGCTGGTGAGTTTGGTGACGCTCGGGGCGGAGAGCCCGGTGTGGCGGGCGATCTCGGCGCGCGACACCGGGCCGTGGGCGAGCACCGCCCGGAGCACGGCGGAGGCGTTGCCCTGGCGCATCAGTTCGGCCCGCTGACCTGCTGTGACCAAGCCCTGGGGCTGGTCGTTGCGGACGTCCACGAAGGCTGCCTCCTATCGGTCGCGGTGCCGGCCGGGTCTCGGCCCCGTCGACTTAGTTTCAGAAACTAAGTCACATCGGGGGCGCCGGGCAAGCCCCTCGGCGGGACGTCTCGCCATACGGGAGGCAGCCGCCCGGCCCGGTCTTCGGCTTCTTCCACCAGTGACGCCGCGCCCCGCGATCGGTGACCATCGTGGGACCAGCACCCCCGACGAGGAGCCAGCCATGCCCCAGCAGACCGCCGTCATCACGGGAGCCGGCAGCGGCGTCGGACGCGCCGTGGCCCTGGAGCTCGCCGCGGCCGGCTGGCAGCTCGTGCTCGCCGGGCGCCGGGCCGGGCCATTGCGGGAGACCGCACGGCTCGCCGGGCAGCAGGCCGCGGCCGTCGTCCCCACCGACGTCACGGACCCGGCCTCGGTGGACGCGTTGTTCGCCGCGGCCGCCGGGCGCTTCGGCCGGGTGGACCTGCTGTTCAACAACGCCGGGACGTTCGGCACGCCGACCCCGGTCGAGGATCTGGGCCACGCCGAGTGGCGGGCGGTGGTGGACCTCAACCTGACCGGCGCCTTCCTGTGCGCACAGGGGGCGTTCCGCCTGATGAAGGACCAGGAGCCGCAGGGCGGGCGCATCATCAACAACGGTTCGGTCTCCGCCCACGTCCCGCGGCCGCACTCGATCGCCTACACGGCGACCAAGCACGCCGTCACCGGGCTCACCAGGTCGCTCTCGCTGGACGGGCGCCCGTACCGGATCGCCTGCGGCCAGATCGACATCGGCAACGCGGCGACCGACATGACCTCGGCGATGAGCGGCGGAGTGCGCCAGGCGGACGGACGGACCGCGCCGGAGCCGACCATGGACGTCGCCGACGTGGCCCGGACGGTGCGGCACATGGCCGGGCTGCCGCTGGAGGCGAACATCCAGTTCGCGACGGTGATGGCGACCGCGATGCCGTACATCGGCCGGGGCTGACCGGAGCGCGGGCGAGCGCGGGGCACGAAGCCGGACGGCCGCCCCGCCTCACCGGTGGACCGGGAGGCGGGGCGGCCGTCGAAGGGGCGGACGCTCAGGGCGTCACGGGCGCCAGGTGTCGCTCAGCGTGACCTGGCCCGAGGCCGGGACGGTCGCGGTGCGGTTGGCACCGGACTCCCAGGTCACGTTCCCCGCGGCGTCCTTGCGGATGTACTTGTACTCGAAGGAGGTGCCGGCCGCCAGTGCGACGTCCAGCTTCCAGACCGGGTACGCGCTGGAGGAGAGCAGCAGCGCGTTGGCCGGGGCCCAGGTGCCCAGCGAGGCGACGCTGCCGACCACGTAGATGTTCTGGCCGACGGTCGTGGTGGCGTTCACCGCGAACGACGCGCCGCCGGTGACCGAGGTCGCGGTCGCCGTGGGGCTGGCGGTGGCGGTCGGGGTGGCCGTGGCGGAGGGCGAGGCGGTGGCGGTGCCGCACGGGTCGCCGCTGCCGACGACGCCGTCCTTGACGGTCACGTTGCCGTTGCCCAGCGCGTAGTTGGCGCTGTTGTTGTTGTCCCAGGTGCCGGAGCCGTTGTTGAAGGTCGCGGCCAGGCCGGTGGCGCTGCCCAGGTCGACGCTCTTCTTCACCCAGCCGGTGCAGGCGGCGGTCATCGCGACGCCGGGCGCGGTGGTCCAGGTACCGCCGGTGGGGGCGTAGTGCAGGTTGTAGGCGGCCCAGTTCTTGTTGGTGCTGTAGAACACGGTCGCGCTGTTGGTGCCGCCGGTCGGGGTGGCCGTGGCGGTCGCGGACGGGGTGGCGCTCGGGCTGGCGGTGGTGCCGCTGGCGCCGACGTACAGCGCGACGGCCTCGCCGGCCGCGACGGTGGCGGTGAACCGGCCGTCCCCGCCCACGGTGTAGGTGGGGCCGGTGCAGCCGCCGCCGGTGGTCGGGTCACCGTGCTCGACGTCGCAGTAGGTGCCGGCCGGCAGCGAGGTCTGGAAGGTCTGCGTCACCGAGCCGGACTCCCGGTTGATGGCGACGTAGCCCTTGCTGCCGCGGCCGAAACCGATCGCGTTGTTGCCGTTGGACCACCAGTTGGTGATGCCGGTGCCGGCGACCGCGTTGCGGAACCCGACCATGTTGGCGACCTGGCGCCACGCGTGGGTGCAGTTCCAGCCGTCGCTGTAGCACGCGTTGACGGTGCCGCCGTTCGGCGGGCCGTCGTCGTTGTTCGAGAAGGCGTAGCCCGAGTACACGTTCGGCGAGCCGTACGGGTTGGCCAGCAGGAAGACGTTGGCGAGCGTGTAGGCGCTGCCGTACTTGTAGTTGAGGGTCGAGCCGTTGCGCTCGGTGTCCCAGTTGTCGACGAAGGTGCGGGCCTGCGCGCTGCCGAGCAGGCCGTTGCCCCAGCTGGACAGGTCGGAGATCTTACCGCCGTTGAAGGCGCTCTTCAGCCAGGTCGCGCTGCGGAACTCGTCGACGTCGCCGCTGCCGGTGTACTCGGAGGGCTGGATCGGCTCGCCGCCGCCGTAGATCACCTCGTGCACCCAGTAGGCGCTGGGGTTGGACATCTTGGACTTGATCGCCGCGAGTTCGCCGGCGTCGATGTGCTTGGCGGCGTCGATCCGGAACCCGTCGACGCCCATCGAGGCCATGTCGCTCAGGTAGTTGGCGATGGTCTGCTGGACGTACGCGCTGCCGGTGTTCAGGTCGGAGAGGTTGACCAGCTCGCAGTTCTGGACGTTGCCGCGGTCGCCGTAGTTGCTGATCGCGCTGCGGCAGGAGTGGAAGTCCTGGTCCCCGAAGTAGCCGGGGTAGTTGTACTTGCCGTAGTTCGTCCCGCCGGTGCCGGTGCCGGAGCCGGCCGACATGTGGTTGATCACCGAGTCGGCGACCACCTTGACGCCCGCCGCGTGGCAGGTGTTGATCATGTTCTGGAAGGACGTCCGGTCACCGAGCCGCCCGGCTATCTTGTAGCTGACGGGCTGGTAGGAGGTCCACCACTGGGAGCCCTGGATGTGCTCCGAGGCGGGCGAGACCTCGACGTAGCCGTAGCCCTTCGGGCCGAGCGTGTCGGTACAGGCCTTGGCGACGGAGTCGAAGCGCCACTCGAAGAGGGTGGCGGTGACGTCCTTGCTGCCGGGCGGGGTGGCCTGCGCGGTGGGGGCGATCGTCAGCGCGGTGCCGACCGAGAGCGCGAGCGCCGCCGCGGCGGTGAGCGCTCCGGCGACGCGTGCGCGCCGGCGGGTGGGGGTGATGGGGACCACGGTGTCTCCTGGGGGCTGAGGTGGCAGCCTGGTGCCGTCCGCGGGTGCGGGGAGTACGGACGGCGGGGGCAGGGGCCGCTTGAGAAAGCTTGCTGAAACTTTCAGGAAACTTGCAGCGCCGAACCTACGACCGCCCCAACGCCGCGTCAAGGGCCCGGAACGCAACGATTCGTGAGCCGCTCGCGGCGGCCCGTGTGACATTTCCGGCCGCCGGGGCATCTACCTCTACGGGGGGCCGGGCGGACGGCCGGGCAACGCACACGGAGGACCGGGGGCGACCATGGGCGGAGCGGGCACGAACGGGGTGCGCGGGGGCGGGCCGGACGACTCACGGGCCTTCGGGTTCGAGGAGTTCGCGGCCACCCGCGCCGCCCGGCTCTTCCCCCTCGCGTACCTGATGTGCGGCGACTGGCACCAGGCCCAGGACCTCGTGCAGAGCGCCCTGGTGAAGATCTACGCGGCCTGGGGGCGGCTGCACCACGGCCCCGAGGAGTACTCCCTGGACGCCTACGCGCGCAAGGTCCTGCTCCGCTGCTACCTCTCGCACCGCCGGCTGCGGCGCTCCGACGAGATCGCCGTCGCGGAGGTCCCCGACTCCCCCGCCGCCCTGGACGGCCTCACCGCCCGCAGCGCCGACCTGCGGCTGGCCCTGGTCGCGGCGGTGCGCCAACTCCCGCCGCGCAACCGGGCCGTGGTCGTGCTGCGCTACCTGGAGGACCACAGCATCGAGGCCGTCGCGGGCATGCTCGACACCAGCCCGAGCGCCGTGAAGGGGCTCAGCACCCGCTCGCTCGCCCGGCTGCGCGAGATCCTCGCCGAGGACCGCGAGCTGCTGCTGCAGCCCTGACCGGCCCCCGGCGCCCCCGGCGGGGTCAGACCGCGTCGGGCCCGCGCTCACCCGTACGGACCCGGACGATGCCCTCGACCGGCACCGACCACACCTTGCCGTCACCGATCTTGCCGGTGCGGGCGGCGAGCACGATGGCTTCCATCACCTGCTCGGCGTCCTCGTCCTCCACCACGACCTCGATCCTGGCCTTGGGGACGAGGTCGATCCGGTACTCGGCGCCGCGGTACACCTCGGTGTGGCCGCGCTGGCGGCCGTAGCCGCTGGCCTCCGTCACGGTCAGTCCGTGCACTCCGATGGCCTGCAACGCGTTCTTGACATCGTCGAGCTTGAAGGGCTTGACGATCGCGGTGATCAGCTTCATACGGTTCAGGCCCTGTCGGACGAGTGCGTGAGCACGGTGGCGTGGGCCGTCGTTCCATGGCCCAGAACGCCGTGATCGTACGCGTTCTCGGCGTGCACGGCGAGGTCGAGGCCGGTCAGTTCGTGCTCCTCCGCGGCGCGGAAGCCCATCACCCGGTCGATGCCCCGACCGATGGCGTACGTCATGGCGAAGGCGTACGCGCCCACCACGACGACCGCGACCAGCTGCTTGCCGATCTGCGCGAACCCGCCGCCGTGCAGCAGCCCGGCCGGGCCGCCGGTCATCGTGGCGGTCGCGAACAGGCCGATCAGCGTGGTGCCGATGACGCCGGCGACGAAGTGCACGCCGACCACGTCGAGCGAGTCGTCGTAGCCGAAGCGGAACTTCCAGCTGACGGCGTACGAGCAGACCACGCCGGCGGTGAGGCCGATCGCCAGCGCGCCCAGCAGGTCGACGCTGCCGCAGGACGGCGTGATGGCGACCAGTCCGGCCACCGCGCCGGAGGCCGCGCCGAGCGTCGTCGCGTGGCCGTCCCGGCGCTTCTCCACCAGCAGCCAGCCGAGCAGACCGGTGCAGCCCGCCGCCTGGGTGTTGAGCACTGCCGAGGCGGCCAGGCCGTTCGCGCCGAGCGCGGAGCCGCCGTTGAAGCCGAACCAGCCGAACCACAGCAGGCCCGCGCCCAGCAGCACCAGGGGCAGGTTGTGCGGGCGCATGGCCTCCTTGCGGAAGCCGAGGCGCGGCCCGAGCAGCAGGGCGAGCGCGAGGCCGCTGGCGCCGCAGTTCACCTCGACCACGGTGCCGCCGGCGAAGTCGAGCGCGCCGAGGCGGTGCAGGATCCAGCCGTCGGGTGCGAACACCCAGTGCGCGACGGGGACGTACACCAGCAGCGTCCAGACGGCGGTGAAGGCCACCCAGGAGCCGAACTTGGCACGGTCCGCGATGGCGCCGCTGATCAGTGCCGCGGTGATGATCGCGAAGGTCAGCTGGAAGGTCGCGAACAGCACGGTCGGCACGTGCCCGGTCAGCGAGGAGGGGGTGATTCCGGCCATCCCGAGGTGGTCCAGGCTGCCGATCAGGCCCCAGCCGCCGGCGTCGCGGCCGAAGGCCAGCGAGTAGCCGGCCAGCAGCCACACGACGGTGACCACGGCGATCGAGACGAAGCTCATCATGATCATGTTGAGCACGCTCTTGGTGCGCACCATGCCGCCGTAGAACAGCGCCAGGCCAGGGGTCATCAGCAGGACGAGGGCGGTGCTGGCGAGCAGCCAGGCGGTGTCACCGGTGTCGAGACCGGTGGTGGAGTCAGCCAGGAGCATGCGGATCGAGCCTTCCCGAGCGGCGGCCCGCGCACCGGTGGAAGCGGGCGGGTCGGATGGGAGAGTGTTGCCCGGCCAAATTACTGGTTGCAGACACGGGTGTTTCCGCCGTGTTTCGTGTTGCGTCCGGGTTTCCGCTCCCTCACCGCGCGGCCCGGCCGCCGAAGGCCGGGAACCCGCCGGGCAGCAGCGGGCGGGGCCCGGCAGCCTTGGCTGC
>NZ_JBHUWW010000099.1:0-33471 GCF_042669755.1 Kitasatospora sp. NPDC057223
TGCCCCGCCCGTCCGCGTGGACGGGCGGGGCAACGGGCCGCGGCATGCGCGGGGGCCGGGCCGAGGTCAGCCCTTGGCCTGCTCCAGCACCCCGGTGGCGGTGGCCGTGGTGGTGGCGGCGAGGTTCTGCACCGACTCGGTCACCGAGATCCGCTTGTCCGAGCCGCCGAGCGAGGCCTTGGCGCCGGGCACGGCCTGCACCGGTGCGGTGATCAGCTGCGGGTCGATCTCGCCGAACTTCAGCGCGCCGTCCGTCAGCTGCCCGCTGTTGCCCTCGACGTAGCTGACCGGGCGGCCGAGCGTCAGGGCGGGGCCGGCCAGGTTCAGCGGGGCGGCCGGGGCGTCCAGCAGGACGTCGCCGAGGTCGGTGGAGCGGTCCGCGGTCGGCAGCGGGAGGGCGGCCTGCAGCTCGGGGCCGACCTTGCCGCCGGCCAGTGCGGGGATGATCCGCTCGGGCACCAGCTGGTTGCCGTCCTGCTTCTCCGGCACGGCCGGCATCAGCACCGAGGTCGGGACGCCGCCGTGGATGTGCCCGCCCTCCGGCAGCAGGCCGAGGTGCTCGGTGGCCGCGCCCAGCGGGATGTCGAAGGGCACCTGGCCGGTGGCCAGCCGGCCCTCCAGGGCGCCGACCTGGTCCGGGGTGATCGCGGCGGCCGATGCCGCGCCCTGGGAGGCGAGGACGCCTGCGCCGACCGCCAGCAGCATCGCGCCGGCCCGCTTGGAGAGCTTCATGGTATTCACCGTTCTAGCTGGAGACCTTCTGGGGGCGGCTGCGTCGCGCAGCCGAAAGCAACTGCTTTAACGAGGCACCCGCGGCCCGGATTGCGGCCGTTAACCGATTCGGCCTAATAATCCGACCGCAGCGGCCGCACAGGAGTGCTCCCGGGACGACCCAGGTGTGGTTTTCCCGAATCCGCGTAACCTTCCGTCCCGTCATTCTTTGATCTGGTTGTCGCAGCCACGACGATGGCAGGACCGGATGCCCCCGAGCATTCCAGCGTCCGCCGCAATCTGGCCAGTGACCGCAGACCGGGTCTCATCGTTGAACGCACGGAATCCAAGAAAAGCTTTTCCAGAGAGGGATCTCCACCATGCTCCAGAAGTCTCTCGCCACTGCAGGCCTGGTCACGGCCGCACTGGCCATGGCCGCCGGCCCCGCCTCGGCCATCGCCGACTCGGACGGCTCCGCCGCCTCCCTCCAGGGCAACGGCGGAACCAACAACACCGGCACGTGGGGCGACCACAGCCCGAACTTCCACTTCCTGGACAACCCGAACATCTGCCTCCCCGAGATCCACAACATCGCCGTGGGCGTGCTCGGTGTGGCCGTTCCGGTCGAGGTCCCGATCGCCAACAGCGGTGGCAAGCAGTACTGCACCCAGGGCCAGGGCACCCAGTCCAAGGGTGACTCGGGCGTCTCCCACCTGGTCGGCTGACCGTCCCCCTTGAACCACCCCGCTCCACCCCGCTCCACCCCGCTGCCCCCGCTGCCCCCGCAGCGCCCCTGATCCACCATCGAATCGCCCCCGATTCACCCCCGAGAGGAACACCAGAAATGATCAAGAAGACCCTCGCCGCCGCCGGCCTCGCCGTGGCCGCCATCGCCATGTCGGCGGGTTCCGCCTCCGCGATCGCCGACTCCGACGGCTCGGCCGTCTCCGTCCAGGGCGACGGTGGCACCAACGCGACCGGCACCCACGGCGACCACAGCCCGAACTTCCACACCCTGGACAACCCGAACATCTGCCTGCCGGAGGTCCACAACATCGCCGTCGCCGTGATCGGCGTCGCGGTTCCGGTCGAGGTGCCGATCCTGAACAGCACCCCGAAGCAGATCTGCAACGTCGGCCAGAACACCCAGTCCTCGGGCGACGCGGGTGTCTCGCACCTGATCGGCTGATCACTCGGCGCTGCCGCTGTCAGGTCCGTGGGGCCCGGGGGATCCCCCTCCGGGCCCCACGGGCTTCTGTACGACCGGCCGGGCGGATGGACCGTCCGTACGCGACTCCTTCGGGTGACACCCCGTCGGAGCGGCGCGTTCCGGGCACCGCCCCCCGGCCCCGTGTGATCACGTGTCATGACAAGCCCCCCACCCGATCCACCCCCTTCCCCGCCCACCGGGCCGGGGAGGCGGATCGCAGGAGAGAGGACAGAATTCGATGAAGAGCATGCTGGGCAAGGTCGTTCTGACCGCCGTCGGCGCACTGGCCGTCGCCGGTGTCTCGGCGCCGGCCTACGCGCACGTCGGCGTGGCGGGCGGCGGCCAGTTCATCGCCTCGGCCGACCCGGTGTTCGTGGCCGGTGAGCAGTGGGGCGTGGCGCACACCAGCCACATCCTGACCGGCGGCGAGCAGTGGGGCTGGGCCACGTCCACGGCCGTCGGCGGCGGCCAGGACGGCTTCGCGCACATCGGCTGACGCTCCGGGCTGACGCTCCGCCACCACGCGGTGCACAGAACGCGGGAGGCCGGGCCCCGAGGATCGGGGCCCGGCCTCCGTGTTCCTGCGGGACGGCGGGCTAGCGCACCATCGCGGCGGCCTCGACCGCCCAGTACGTGAGGATCTGCGAGGCACCGGCCCGGCGGATCGAGGTGAGCGTCTCCAGGATCGTCCGCTCCCGGTCGATCCAGCCGTTCGCGGCGGCGGCCTCCACCATCGAGTACTCGCCGGAGACCTGGTACGCGGAGACCGGCACCGGCGAGAGGTCGGCGACCTGCCGCAGGATGTCCAGGTAGGCCATCGCGGGCTTGACCATCACCAGGTCGGCACCCTCCGCGAGGTCCTGCTCCAGCTCGCGCAGCGACTCCCGGGCGTTCGCCGGGTCCTGCTGGTAGCTCTTGCGGTCGCCCTTCAGCGAGGAGCCGACGGCCTCACGGAACGGCCCGTAGAACGCCGAGGCGTACTTGGCGGTGTAGGCGAGGATGCCGGTGTCCAGGTGCCCGGCCTCGTCCAGCGCCCGGCGGACCACACCGATCTGGCCGTCCATCATGCCGGACGGGCCGACCAGGTGGACGCCCGCGTCGGCCTGCACCACGGCCATCTCCGCGTACCGGGCCAGCGTCGCGTCGTTGTCCACGCTGCCGTCCTCGGCCAGCACGCCGCAGTGGCCGTGGTCGGTGTACTCGTCCAGGCAGAGGTCGGACATCACCACGAGGGAGTCGCCGACCTCGGAGACCACGTCCCGGATCGCCTTCTGCAGGATGCCGTCCGGGTTGGTGCCCTCGCTGCCGACGGCGTCCTGCACGGCGGGAACGCCGAACAGCATCAGCCCGCCGAGGCCCGCCTCGGCCGCCTCCACCGCCGCCTTGCGCAGGGTGTCGCGGGTGTGCTGGACGACACCCGGCATCGCCGAGATCGGCACCGGCTCGCTGACGCCCTCGCGGACGAAGACCGGCAGGATCAGCTCCGCCGGGTGCAGCCGGGTCTCCGCGACCAGCCGGCGCATCGCCGGGGTCGAGCGCAGGCGGCGCGGGCGGACGTACGGGAATTCAGCGGTCACGGCTTCTCTCTCCGAACGGTGAAACGGTCGAACGGTCGAACAGAGCCCCGGCCGGGGCGGCCGAGTGGCCTCCCCCGGCCGGGGCTCTGTTCAGCGGGCCTTGCGGCGCGAGCCGGGCCGGCGCTCGCTGGGCCGGTAGACCGGCTCACCGGCGGCCGTGGCGGTGTCGCGGCGGCGTGCCCCGAAGTCTGCCAGAGCCTGGGCCAGCGCGGCGGCGGACGGCGCCGGGGCCATCACGTCGACCCGCAGGCCGTGCTCCTCCGCCGTCTTCGCCGTCGCCGGGCCGATGCAGGCGATGACGGTGACGTTGTGCGGCTTGCCGGCGATGCCGACCAGGTTCCGCACGGTCGAGGACGAGGTGAACAGCACCGCGTCGAAGCCGCCGCCCTTGATCGCCTCCCGGGTCTCGGCCGGCGGCGGCGAGGCGCGCACCGTGCGGTACGCCGTCACGTCGTCGACCTCCCAGCCGAGTTCGACCAGGCCCGCCACCAGCGTCTCGGTGGCGATGTCGGCACGCGGCAGCAGCACCCGGTCGATCGGGTCGAACACCGGGTCGTACGGCGGCCAGTCCTCCAGCAGCCCGGCGGCGGACTGCTCACCGGACGGCACCAGGTCGGGCTTCACGCCGAAGTCCACCAGCGCCTGCGCGGTGGTCTCGCCGACCGCCGCGACCTTGATGCCCGCGAACGCCCGGGCGTCCAGCCCGTACTCCTCGAACTTCTCGCGCACCGCGCGCACCGCGTTGACCGAGGTGAACGCGATCCACTCGTAACGGCCCGTCACCAGGCCCTTGATCGCCCGCTCCATCTGCTGCGGGGTCCGCGGCGGCTCCACCGCGATGGTCGGCACCTCCTGCGGCACCGCGCCGTACGAGCGCAGCTGGTCGGAGAGGCCGGTGGCCTGCTCCTTCGTACGCGGCACCAGGACGTTCCAGCCGAACAGCGGCTTCGTCTCGAACCAGGAGTGCGAGGAGCGGTGCGCGACCTGCTCCCCGACCACGGCTATCACCGAGGTCGCGGTGTCCACCGGCGCCGAGACCGGCGAGGGCAGCACCCGGGCGGCCTTGAGGTCGGCGGCGATGGTCGCCAGCGTCGCGGTGAAGGACCGCTGCCGGGTGGTGGTGCCGGACAGCGTCGCGCAGAACGCGGCGTCCGGCTTGCGCCCGTTGGCCACCAGCGCGTTGGCGGTGGCCGGCAGCTGGGCGAGCGTGGTGCGCACGACCAGCGTGGTCTCCGGCGAGCCCAGGTCGACCGGGCCGCCGGCCAGCAGCGCGGCGCCGTCCACGAAGCGGACGTCCGTCCCGTTGCTGCCGCGCAGCGGCACACCGGCGTAGGCCGGGACGCCGACCGACTGGGCGACGCCCGGGATCACCTCGAACGGGATCGCCGACTGCGCGCAGGAGAGCATCTCCTCCGCGGCGAAGCCGTCCAGTCCGGGGTCGCCGTCGACGGTCCGCACCACGTGCTTGCCGGCGCGGACGGCCTCCGACACCAGCCGGGCCAGGTCGAAGGAGTCGTCCGGCCGCTCGGCGCCGAACGCCGCCGGGGTGTGCACCTGCACACCGGCCGGACAGTGGCTGCGCACCGCGGCGGCGGTGAGCGGGTCGGCGACCAGGATGTCGGCCGAGGCCAGCACCTCGACCGCGCGCAGGGTCAGCAGCCCCGGGTCCCCGGGGCCCGCGCCCAGGAAGGTGCAGCGCCCCGAGGGTGCGTGCCCGGCCTGGAACGGGCTGTCGCCCGGAAGCGGGGTGTCGGTGGCAGCGGTGGGGCTCATCGGGCTCGCTCCCCCATCAGAGTGGACGCGCCCGCGTCGAGCAGCCGGGCGGCGAGGGCGCGGCCGAGGGCCTGCGCATGCTGCTCGGCCGACTCGTCGAGAACGAGCGGACCACTGGCGGACATCTTCAGCAGGGTGGCGCCGTCGACGGTGCCGACCACGCCCTCCAGCAACAGTTCGGATCCGCTGCGCCAGGTCGCCAGGGCGGCGACGGGAGCGGAACAGCCGGCTTCGAGCGCGCCCAGCAGGGCCCGCTCGGCGGCGACGGCGACCCGGGTGGGGGCGTGGTCGAGCGCGCCGAGCGCGGCGGCCAGCCCGGTCGCGGCGGCGGTGCACTCGATCGCGAGCGCACCCTGGCCGGGGGCCGGGACCATCAGCGCGGGGTCGAGGTGCTGGGTGATCTCGGCGCCGCGGCCGAGCCGGTTGAGGCCGGCCGTGGCCAGGACCACCGCGTCGAGCTCGCCGGAGCCGACGAAGCCGACCCGGGTGTCCACGTTGCCGCGGATCGGGACGGTCTCGACGGCCGTGCCGAGGGCGGCGGCCCAGGCGTTCAGCTGCGCCATCCGGCGCGGGGAGCCGGTGCCGATCCGGGCGGTGTGCCCGGACTGGGCGAGCTTCTCGACGAGTTCCTCCAGGCCGAGCCCGTCGCGGGCGACCAGGGCGTCGCGGACGTCCTCGCGCTCGGGGACGGCGGCCAGCACCAGGCCCTCGGGGGCGGCGGTGGGGAGGTCCTTGAGCGAGTGCACGGCGAAGTCGATCCGGCCCTCCAGCAGCGCGTCGCGCAGGGCGGAGACGAAGACGCCGGTGCCGCCTATCTGCGCGAGCGCCTCGCGGGAGACGTCGCCGTAGGTGGTGATCTCCACCAGCTCGACGGGGCGTCCGGTGACCCTGGTCACCTCGCGGGCGACCATGCCGGACTGCGCCATGGCGAGCGCACTGCGGCGGGTGCCGAGCCGCAGCGGCGCGGTGGCCGCCGGGCCCTGGTCGGTGAGCGGTTGACCATTCATGAGGTGATCGTCCCGGTGGTACTCGTGGGATGGCTGACGGTTCATCTGGCGACCTCGCCCGCGAGGCTGCCGTTGGTGGCGGGCCGGGCCGGGCCCAGCTTCTGCGGGCCCGGGGCCTGCGGGCCCGGGCTCTTGGTGCCCGGCTGCGGGAGGCCGGCCGGAGTCCCGGAGACCGCGTGGACGGCCCCCGGGTCGAGGTCGAACAGCTCGCGCAGGGCGTCCGCGTAGGAGGCGCCGCCGGGCTCGGCGGCGAGCTGCTTCACCCGCACGGTCGGTGCGTGCAGCAGCTTGTCCACGACGCGGCGGACGGTCTGGGTGATCTCGGCGCGGGAGCGCTCGTCCAGGTCGGGCAGCCGGGAGTCCAGCCGGCCGAGCTCGGCGAGGACGACCTCGGAGGCCATCGCGCGCAGCGCGACGACGGTCGGGGCGATCCGGGCGGCGCGCTGGGCGGCGCCGAACGCGGCGACCTCGTCGGCGACGATGCCGCTGACGGCGTCCACGTCCCCGGCGCCGGGGGTGGCGGCGTGGGCGTGCGAGAGGCTCTCCAGGTCGACCAGCAGCGCGCCGGGCAGCTCGTGCACGGCGTGGTCGACGTCCCGCGGCATGGCCAGGTCGAGGAAGGCCAGCGGCTCGGCGGCCGTCCGGAGGGCGACGGCGGCGGCCACGTCCTCGGCCCGGATCACCACGCCGGCCGCGCCGGTGCAGGAGATCACCAGGTCGACGTCGGCCAGTGCCTCGGGCACCTTCGCGAGGTCGAGCGTCCGGGCGTTGCCGGCGCCGAGGTTGGCGACCAGCCGCTCGGCCCGCTCGGGCGTGCGGTTGGCGATCAACAGTTCGCCCACCCCGCTGCGGACGAGCGTGGCGGCGGCCAGCGAGCTCATCGAGCCCGCGCCGACCACCAGGGCCCGCTTGCCCGCGATCTCACCCGCGCCGGTGGCGATCTGCTCCAGGCCGAAGGTGACCAGCGACTGCCCGGCCTTGTCGATGCCGGTCTCGCTGTGCGCCCGCTTGCCGACCCGCAGGGCCTGCTGGAACAGCTCGTTGAGGTCGCGCCCGGCGGTGTGCTCCTCCTGCGCGCGCGCGAGCGCGTCGCGCAGCTGCCCGAGGATCTGGCCCTCGCCGACGACCATCGAGTCCAGGCCGCAGGCCACCGAGAAGAGGTGGTGGACGGCGCGGTCCTCGTAGTGGACGTAGAGGTGCGAGGTGAGCTCCTCCAGGTCGACGCCGCTGTGGTGGGCGAGCAGCAGGGACAGCTCGGCGACGCCGGCGTGGAACTTGTCCACGTCCGCGTACAGCTCGATCCGGTTGCAGGTGTTGAGCAGCGCGGCCTCGGCGACGGTCGCGGTCGCGGCGGCGTCGTGCAGCAGCCGGGTCGGGACGTCACCGGTCAGCGCGGCGCGCTCCAGCACCCCGACGGGGGCCGTGCGGTGGCTGAGTCCTACGACGAGCAGGCTCATGCCGGCCTCCTGCTCGGACAAACCCGTGCGCTCATGCGGGCATCACCGCGGAGAGGTCGCCCTCGGTGCCCGTGGCCGGCTTGGCCGTCCTGGCGGGCTTGGCCTTGGCCGGTTCGGCCTCGGGCTTGGCGTCCGCGAGCGACTTCGCGGTGCCGGCCGCACGGCGCAGCTTGGCCGCCGCCGCCCGGACGGGGCCGGGGGCGCGGTCCAGCACGGACTCGCCGCGGTCGGGCTCCTCGCCGGCCTTGCGCTGCTCGTGGAAGGCGAGGATCTGAAGCTCTATCGACAGGTCGACCTTGCGCACGTCCACGCCGTCCGGGACGGTCAGCACGGTGGGCGCGAAGTTGAGGATGCTGGTGACGCCCGCCTCGACCAGCCGGTCGCAGACCTGCTGGGCTGCGCCGGGCGGTGTGGTGATGACGCCGATGGAGACGGACTGCGTCTCCACGATGTCCTCCAGCTCGTCCATGTGCCGCACCGGCAGGCCGGCCGCGCTGCTGCCGACCACGGTGGGGTCGGCGTCCAGCAGGGCCGCCACCCGGAAGCCGCGGGAGGCGAAGCCGCCGTAGTTGGCGAGCGCGTGGCCCAGGTTCCCGATGCCGACGATGACGACCGGCCAGTCCTGCGTCAGGCCCAGCTCGCGGGAGATCTGGTAGACGAGGTACTCGACGTCGTAGCCGACGCCCCGGGTGCCGTACGAACCGAGGTAGGAGAAGTCCTTGCGCAGCTTCGCGGAGTTCACACCCGCGGCGGCTGCCAGCTCCTCCGAGGAGACGGTCGGTACGGAGCGCTCGGAGAGCGCGGTGAGCGCCCGCAGGTACAGCGGGAGCCGGGCGACGGTCGCCTCCGGGATTCCCCGGGCACGCGAGGGTCGGCGCGCGGCGCCCTGGTCGGGCGTCTGCGAACTGCTCTGTGGTGATCGGCCGATTGCCACGGTGCTCCTGTGGGTGAAGCTGGGCTTAGGCAGCCAGGCTATGCGTTTGTGAACGTGTGCACAAAGATGGTGTCCGATTTGTCCGTGCACAGTGACGCGCATCACGCCCGCCGCCCTATAGCACCGGAGTCCGTCAGCACGACCGCCGGGGGCTGTCCGCCGAGCGGCCACGGCCCGTGGACGGCCTCCCGCCGGAACAGCGACAGCGGAGCCCCCGACCGCCGCGACCGCGGCTCCGCGAGCCTCGGCCACGGCACCCCGGCCGCCTCGCGCAGCGGTTCGGCCCAGTCGGCGGGCGGGCAGGAGGGGGTGCGTATGCAGTGCCGCAGGAGGTCCGCGGTGGCCCGGGCGTCACCGAGCGCGGTGTGCGCCGGGTACCAGCCGAGGCCGGCCGCGTCGACGCAGGCCGTCAGCCCGAACCCGCCGGCCCCCGGCAGGTGGGCCCTGGCCAGGCGCATGGTGCAGAGCATCGGCACGGCCGGCCAGGCCACCCCGATCCGGGCGAACTCACGGTCGAGGAAGGCCCGGTCGCAGGTCACGTGGTGACCGACCAGCACCCGCCCGGCCAGCAGGTCCAGCAACTGGGGGGCCACCTCGCGAAAACGCGGGGCGCCGGCCACGTCCGCCTGTGTGATCCGGTGCACGTGGGTCGGCCCGACCGGGCCCAGCGGGTCGAGCAGGGTGGCGAACTCGGCCTCGGTGCGCAGCCGGTCGTCCAGCAGCACGACGGCGACCTCGACCACCCGGTGGCGCCACGGACTGCGGCCGGTCGCCTCGACGTCGACCACGGCGAAGCCCCCGGCGGGCGCCGGCTCCGGGATTCGCCCGGAAAGCATCACTGCTCTCCTCTGCGGTCGGCCCCCGTGGCAAGAAAACGAGGTTAGATCGTAAGCCGACGAAGCCGCCGGTTCACAGCCTTCTCCCAGTCTTCTTCACCACACCCACGCGCCCGGGCCGGCCTCAGGCCCCCAGGGCCGCCCGCAGCCGGCGCTCGTCGACCCGCCAGAAGTCGTGCTGGCGGCCGTCGATCAGGGTCACCGGGATCTGCTCCGCGTACGTGCGGTACAGCTCCTCGTCCTGGGTGATGTCCTTCTCCTCGAAGGCGGCGCCGGTCTCGGCGGTCACCCGCACGATCACCTCCCGCGCGGCCTCGCAGAGATGGCAGCCGGGCTTGCCGACCAGGGTCACGGTGCGGTCGGCCGGCCTGGGGCTCTTGTCACGTCGCAGCAGTGGGCTCACCCGCCCATTGTGCTCCAGTCACCGCCCCGCCCCGGGAGCGGTGCGGCGCGCCGGACGGCCACGCCGCGGCTGCGGGCCGTTAACCCCGACTGCACTCCCGCGTCACAGCTCTGACCTGCGTCCCTGGCTATGCTCGGGGCATGGCCGTGCTGCGAAGGCTCACCCAGTCGAGGCGTTCTCCGTCCGAGCGGACCGCGCTGGCGGGCGAGGCCGCCGCCGAGGCGGCCGAGGCCGCCCTCCGGGCCGAGCCCGCTCCCGCCGGGGCGGCGGAGAGCGCCGGGGCGGACGGGCGTACCGGGAGCGCCGGGGCTGACGGGAGCGCCGGGGCCGACGGGAAGAAGCCCGCCAAGGCGCCGAAGCCGCCGGCGGAGAACCACACGCCCGACCGGGACGACCCGCGCGCCGCCGCCTTCTTCGACTGCGACAACACCATCCTGCGCGGCGCCGCGATCTTCTACCTCGGCGTGGGGCTGTACCGCCGCTCCTTCTTCACCCAGCGGGACGTGGCCCGCTTCGCCTGGCAGCAGGCCTGGTTCCGGCTGCACGGCACCGAGGATCCGGGGCACATGGCCGACGCCCAGCACACCGCGCTCGGCCTGGTCGCCGGCAAGCACACCGCGGACCTGGAGGAGATCTGCGAGGAGATCTTCGAAGAGGTCATCGCCGAGAAGATCTGGCCCGGCACCCGCGCCCTGGTGCAGATGCACCTGGACGCCGGCCAGCGGGTCTGGCTGGTCACCGCCGCTCCGCAGGAGGTCGCCCGGATCATCGCCCGCCGGCTCGGCATGACCGGCGCGCTCGGCACCGTCGCCGAGGCCGAGGACGGCGTCTACACCGGCCGGCTGGTCGGCGAGCTGCTGCACGGCCCCGCCAAGGCGGCGGCCGTCCGCGCGCTCGCCCGCCGCGAGCGGCTCGACCTCGGCCGCTGCGCCGCGTACAGCGACTCGGCGAACGACATCCCGATGCTGTCCCTGGTCGGCCACCCGTACGTGGTCAACCCGGACGGCGCGCTGCGCCGGCACGCCCGGGCGATGGGCTGGCGGGTGCGCGACTTCCGGACGGGCCGCAAGGCGGCCCGGGTGGGGATCCCCGCGGCGGCGGCGCTCGGGGTGGCGGCCGGGGCGACCGCGGCGGGCGTCGCGATCCACCGGCGGCGCGCGGTCTGACCAGCGGTCACGGCGTCAATCCCGGTGCCCGGCGGGCCCCTCGTACGAGCGAAATCGGCGGCCGCCCCGGGGCGGTGCGGACCGGTTTGCGGGCCTGTCGCGGGATGACCGGAACTGATCGTTCGACAGCCCGCCAAAGTAGGGGGTTGCCGATCCGGAACTCCGGGAAACCACGCGCCCGACCGACGAACCGGTCACCGAGTGCTCCCAAGCGATCACGTTGAGCCGACTGAATGACGACACGTCCGGTCAGTTTCAGCTGGATATGCACACGGACCGGATCTCAAACGACCACTTCGGCAACAGGGTGTAGCTGTCATTGCACAAAGCGTTATTCTCTCCTGGATGCACGCCACCTCGTGCGTCCCTCATGACCGGGGCCGGGGGGTGTGCTCTCCGCGCAGGCGGAGGTGATCCGTCCACAGTTCTGCCTCTGGGAGTCCCGTGTACCCACCCGTCCGGAACGACGCGCCTGCTCCCTCCCGCCCGTCGCCCGCGCCCCTGCGCTCCCGCACCACCAGAGCCCGACAGGCCTCCGACCGGCAGATCTCCACCGGCCTGGCCCTGCTGCGCAGCCTGCTCCACAGCCAGTTCCTGCCCGTCGCCCAGCCGGCCCTCGCCGGAGCCGCCTTCTCCGTCGGCCATCCGCACCCTCCCGGGGCCGTCCTGCGCTCCACCACCACCAGCGGCAGCACGAGCACCGGCGGCGCGAGCAGTGGCGGCACGGGTACGGGCAGCACCGAGACGGCCGCCCCGCGCGGCCGGTCCGCCGGCGCCCGCGGCCGGGCCAGGACGGCGCCGAGCCCGGGCTTCGAGACCGAGCACAACCCGATCATGGAGCTGGTCGAACGCGCCCAGGCCGGTGAGAGCGAGGCCTTCGGCGGCCTCTACGACCACTACGCGGACACCGTCTACCGCTACATCTACTACCGGGTCGGCAGCAAGGCCACGGCCGAGGACCTCACCAGCGAGACGTTCCTGCGCGCGCTGCGCCGGATCGGCACCTTCACCTGGCAGGGCCGGGACTTCGGCGCCTGGCTGGTGACGATCGCCCGCAACCTGGTCGCCGACCACTTCAAGTCCAGCCGGTTCCGGCTGGAGGTCACCACCGGCGAGATGCTCGACTCCAACGAGTGCGAGCGCAGCCCGGAGGACTCCGTCCTGGAGCGGCTCTCCAACGCGGCGCTGCTGGAGGCCGTGGGGCGGCTCAATCCGCAACAGCAGGAATGCGTGACACTGCGGTTCCTGCAGGGCCTGTCCGTCGCCGAGACGGCCCGCATCATGGGCAAGAACGAGGGCGCCATCAAAACTCTCCAGTACCGCGCGGTCCGCACCCTGGCCCGCCTGCTCCCCCCTGACGCACGGTGAGCGGCAGAGTGCTCCGCGGGATAACCGACGGGCCGTCACCACCTGAACCCGGCCCACACGTGCGGGTGAACGGTCGGTCCGATGATCAGTCGTGCGTAACCGACGGCCCGCACCGCTCGTTTTCCAGCGTGCAAGCCTCCACCAGGCGTACGGTCAAGCCGGATCGCGACCTCTCACCCGATGGAGTGGCTTTGGCCCGCCGAGGCAACCGTCCGGCCGGCCGGGGTGTCGACAACGACGAAGGGAGGTGTGGCCCGTGACGGCAAACGTGCTGGAGCACCGGCGGGCGAAGGCCTTCGCCGAGGCGCTGGAGGCCCACCAGGTAGAGCACCGGGACACTACGAGGCCCGCCGACGACGACGCGGCTGACCGCGGGGACGCGCTGGCCGGCCTGATCGCGATGGCCGACTCGCTCGGCTCACTGCCCGGCCCGCAGCTGGCCGAAGAGGTCCGAACGGTCCAACGCGCCCAGCTGATGGCGGCCTTCGAACAGGCCTTCAGCGGCGGCGGCGCGGGCATCACGGTGCCCAGGCAGCGCCGGAGCCGGGCCCACCGGGCCATCCCGCGCGGCCGGTGGAGCCGCCGGTTCGCGATCGGCGGGCTGGTCGCGGGCATCGCGGTCGGCAGCTTCGCCGGTGTCGCCGCCGCGAGTTCCAACGCCCTCCCGGGGGACACCCTCTACGGGATGAAGCGCGGCCTGGAAGGCCTCCAGCTGGACCTGGCGGGCTCCGACAGCGAGCGCGGCTCCCTGCTGCTCGACCAGGCCTCCACCCGGCTGGGCGAGGCCAAGGGGCTGCTCGGGCGGGCCGGTTCGCCGTCCGCCCTCAACCCGGACACCGTGGAGCAGGTGCGCCGGGCCCTCGACGACATGCACGCCGAGGCCATCAAGGGCCGCGACCTGCTGCGGTCCGTCTACCGCAGCAACGGCTCACTGGACCCGATGCGCAAGCTGGCCGGCTTCGCCGAGGGCGAGGACGGGCGCTGGTCGGACCTCCAGGACAGGCTGCCCGTCCAGCTCACCCGGGAGGCCGGCCGGGTCGACCGGCTCTTCGACGACATAAGCGAGGACGTCGCACCCCTGCGCCTGGTCCAGCAGCCCCTGCAGGGCGGCGGGGCCGGCCCCGGGGCGGGCGGCGGCGACCAGCAGGCCCAGGACCAGGGCGGCGGCACCGAGCAGGGTGCCGAGACGGCCGGCGGCGGCAGCGGCGGCAAGGCCGGTACCCCCGGCCGGCCGGCGCCCTCGGCCGGCAGCACCGCCACCGGCACCGGCGTGACGAGCGGCGACACCGCCCCGAGCGCCGCGCCGGCCAACCCGCCGGCCGCCGTCGGCGGCCTGGTGGACGGGCTGGCCAACGGCATCACCGGCACCCACCCGTCGCCGAGCCCGGACGCCTCCGCGACCGGCTCGCCGGCGGCCACGCCGTCCGGCGCCGCGCCGAGCAGCACGGCGGCGAACCCGCCCGGTCTCGACCTGCCGCCGCTCATCCCCGGTCTGCTGCCGGGGCTGAAGCTGGGCTGACGGCCGCGGAACGACACGTGCGGGGCCCCGGGCAGACCATCCGCCCGGGGCCCCGCACGCGCGTACGCGGACTGCTGGAAGAACTCCGGGCTAGAAGAACACCGAGCGCCGCTGCACCAGCAGCTGGTAGAGGGTGTGCTGGATGGTCTCGCGGACTTCGTCCGTCAGGTCGAAGACCAGCATCGGATCGTCCGCCGCCTCCGGCGGGTGGCTGTCGGTGGCGATCGGCTCGCCGAACTGGATCGTCCACTTGGTCGGCAGCGGGATCGCCCCGAGCGGCCCCAGCCAGGGGAAGGTCGGCGTGATCGGCACGTACGGCAGGCCGAGCAGCCTGGCCAGCGTCTTGGCGTTGCCGATCATCGGGTACGTCTCCTCGGCCCCGACGATCGAGCACGGCACGATCGGCACCTGGGCCCGCAGCGCGGACGCCACGAACCCGCCGCGCCCGAAGCGCTGGAGCTTGTAGCGGTCGGCGAACGGCTTGCCGACCCCCTTGAAGCCCTCCGGCCACACCCCGACCACCTCGCCGCGCTCCAGCAGCGCCTGCGCGTCCTCGTGGCACGCGAGCGTGTGGCCGGCCTTGCGGGCCACCTCGTTGACGCCCGGCAGGACGAACACCAGGTCGGCGGCGAGCATCCGCAGGTGCCGCCGCTGCGGGTGGTGGTCGTGGATCGCGACCTGCGTCATCAGCGCGTCCAGCGGGATCGTCCCCGAGTGGTTGGCGACGATCAGCACGCCGCCCTCGGCGGGGATGTTCTCGATGCCGCGGACCTCGACCCGGAAGTACTTGTCGGCGAGCGGCCGCAGCAGCGACAGGAACACCGCCTCGGTCAGCTCCCGGTCGAAGCCGAAGTCGTCCACCTCGTAGTCACCGGTGATCCGGCGGCGCAGGAAGGACAGGCCCCCCGCCGCGCGCTCCTCCCAGCCCTTGCCGAACACCCGGGTCGCGGCCGGGCCGAGGCGGCCCGTCAGCGCACCGCCGACCGCGTCGGCGAGGCGGTCCGCGAGCCCCGGGCCCTGGCCGTCGCTCCAGCTCGGCGCGGACTCGATCGGGATGACCTTGGCCTCGCCCGTCGCGTACTCCCTCGCAGCGCTCATCGCGGCTTCAGCTCCTGTGCGGTCCGGTCGGTACGGTCGGGACGGGTCGGGTGGCCGGGCCCGGGGCCGGGGCCGGGCGCGTGCTCCGGCCCCAGCAGTGCGGCGAGCCGGTCGGTGACGGCCGTGAGCCGCTCCGGCGGCAGCAGGCCGGCCCGCTGCGCGGCGGCGAAGTCGCCGAACGCCTCCGCCGTGGTGAACGCCGGTACGTAGCCGAAGGTCTCCCGCAGCCGGGTGGTGTCGACCACCCGGCCGTGCGTCAGCAGCCGCAGCTGCTCGGGCGAGAAGTCGGCGAGCCTGGTCTGCCGGACGAGCCCCGCCACCCAGCCGATCACCGGCTGGAGCATCGGCACCGTCGGCCGCCCGAGCCGGCGGGCGCACTGCGAGAGCAGCAGCACGCCCTCCCCCGCCACGTTGAACGTCCCGGCGTTGGTGGTGCCCCGGGCGGGCTCCAGCGCGGCCCGGCAGAGCACCTCGATCGCGTCGTCCTCGTGGACGAACTGCAGGCGCGGGTCGTGGCCGAGCACGGTCGGCAGCACCGGCAGCGTGAAGTACTCGCAGAGCGGGGTGTCCGCCAGCGGGCCGACGATGTTGGCGAACCGCAGGACGCTCACCGCGACGTCGGGGCGGCGCCGGGCGAAGCCGCGGACGTACCCCTCGACCTCGGCGGCGTCCTTGGCGAACCCGCCGCTCGGCAGGTTCTTCGGCTGCATCCGCTCGGCGAAGACCGCCGGGTCGCGCGGCGCGGAGCCGTACACGCCGGTCGTCGACTTCACCACCAGGCGGCGCAGGCCGGGCGCCTTCTGGCAGGCGCCGAGCAGCTGCATGGTGCCGATGACGTTCGACTCCTTGACCGCGCTGCGGCCGGCCGGGCCCAGCCCGGTGGCGCTCACGTTCAGATGGACGACCGTGTCGACCTGGTACTCGGCGATCACCCGGGCGACGGCCGGGCGGCGCAGGTCCAGCCGTTCGAAGCGGTAGTCGGCCACCGGGCCCGGCGGGTCCACCACCGGGTCGCGGGGCGGCTGGACGTCGACGCCGACCACCAGGTCCACGTCGAGGCGGCGGCGGATCTCCGCGACGAAGCGGGCACCCAGGTGCCGCGCCACGCCGGTGACGAGCACGACCTTGCCCACGGTTCCCGCACCCTCCTCGGCCGAAGGCCTGCCCGGCCCCATCTGCGTGCACCGTATCGCGCCCGCGTTGCGCGGATGCGTCAGGCGCACGCCGATCAGGCTGCCGTTTCCCACGGAGCCCCACGGAGCCCTACGGAATCCTGCGGAGTCCCGCGAAGTCCCGCGGAAAAGGGAACTGCCCGCCCCGGCTGCGAGAGCCGGGACGGGCAGGAAAGCTCCAGGCGTGCTGACGCAGCCGTAGGGCTTACTTCTTGTTGCGACGCTGAACGCGAGTGCGCTTGAGAAGCTTGCGGTGCTTCTTCTTGGCCATACGCTTGCGACGCTTCTTGATGACAGAGCCCACGGAACAACCCTCGCTCACTGAGACTCTCGTCCGTGTGAGACGGAGTCCATACGACTGACGGAGGGCCTAGCCTACCTTCCGTACGGCCTGCACTGTAATCGTGCTCCCGGAGGCCGGGAAACTCGCGGGAAATCTGCGGCAAACGGGTGCGTGGCCCACTGGCTGCGGGCCCGCCCCCAACGGTTGTCGCCTACGCGCTCTCGAGCCGCACGTAGGACTCCTTCAGGTACTCGTGCACCGCCTGCTGGGGCACCCGGAAGGAACGGCCGACCCGGATGGCCGGCAGTTCTCCGCTGTGCACCAACCGGTACACCGTCATCTTGGACACCCGCATGACCGCGGCAACCTCTGCCACGGTCAGGAAGACGACCTCCTGCAGGGGGCGTTCGCCGGAACTCATGACCTCACCCGACCCTTACCCGTGTGCAAGGCACCGGCTTCCCCTCCGGTGACTCCACCGGCACACGTGTATGCCCAGAGTAGTTAAGGGTGGTACCAGTGGGAAGAGGGGGAAGCGCACCGCTCGTACGGTGAGAGATCCGACGGTTGCATGACGTAGTCGATCGGCGATCTGTCGCACCCGGGCCGCACAGCACTCCGGCCCGGCGGCACCCGCGGGCCCCGCGCCGGCAGGTGTCCGGACGGTCGGGCGCCTGCTCCGGCGGGCCGCACCCGGGCGACGCACGCGGGTGGAGGGCGTACGGAAGCACGGCCCGCGCACGGGCCGGGCCGAGGCGCGGCGGGCAGCGCCGGGCGCCCGCTACGGCAGCAGACCGTGGTGCGGGAACACCGCCCTGCGGGCCGCCAGGATCGACTGGTCGAGGCGGTCCGCCGGGTTGTAGCCGTCCTCGAAGTCCCGCCAGGCGATCGCGGCGCCGTCGGTCATCCGCAGCGGCCCCTGCTGCCTGGTCCGGCGGTAGACCTCGGCGCGCCACTCCTGCGGCGTCTCGGTGGCCGGGTCGACCGGCCGGCCGGCGGCCGTGGCCACCAGGTGGGTCCAGGCCCGGGGCACGACGTCGACGACGGCGTAGCCGCCGCCGCCGAGCGCGACCCAGCGGCCGCCGCTGTGCCGGTGGGCCAGCTCGTGCAGCTGCTCGGCGACGTACCGCTGGGCGTCCAGGCTGACCGCGAGGTGCGCGAGCGGGTCCTCGACGTGGGTGTCCGCGCCGTGCTGGGTGACCAGCGCCTGCGGGCGGAAGGCCGCCAGCAGGTCCGGCACCAGGGCGTGGAACGCGCGCAGCCAGCCCGCGTCGCCGGTGCCGGCGGGCAGCGGCAGGTTGGCGGCGCCGCCCGGGGCGGCCGGGCCGCCGGTCTCCGTGGTCCAGCCGGTCTGCGGGAAGAGCGTCGAGGGGTGCTCGTGCAGGGACACGGTGAGCACCCGGGGATCGTTCCAGAAGGCCTGCTGGACGCCGTCGCCGTGGTGCACGTCCACGTCCACGTAGGCGACCCGCTCGGCGCCGAGCTCCAGCAGCCGGGCGACGGCCAGGGCAGCGTCGTTGTAGACGCAGAAGCCGGACGCCTGGCCGGGCATCGCGTGGTGCAGGCCTCCGGAGAAGTTCACCGCGTGCGGGCTCTCGCCGCGCCAGACCGCCTCGGCCGCCGCCACCGACTGCCCGGCGATCAGCGCCGACGCCGAGTGGAGCGCGGGGAACGACCAGTTGTCGTCGGTGCCCAGGCCGTGCCGGGCGTC
This sequence comes from Kitasatospora sp. NPDC057223, assembly GCF_042669755.1. Lineage (NCBI taxonomy): Bacteria > Bacillati > Actinomycetota > Actinomycetes > Kitasatosporales > Streptomycetaceae > Kitasatospora > Kitasatospora sp. NPDC057223. Next base: position 18,226 of record NZ_JBHUWW010000099.1, read on the forward strand.
CCGCTCCTCGGGGTGCGCCGCCGCGTGCCTGACCGCCCGGACGTACTCCCCGGTGTGCACCAGGCCGAGGGTGGAGTCCCCGGCCGGTGGTGCGGCCCGCACCGTGACGCCCGGCCCGGTGGTCAGCCCGAGCGACTCGGCGAGGCGCATGGTGAGCGCGAGCCGGGTCGGGTCCATCGGGTGGCCGGGGCCGAAGTCGTAGCTCGTGACGGCCTCGTCCCAGAAGAGATGCAGGCCGCAAGGGGTCTCACGGGTGACGTCGGGCATGGCCTCCACGGTAGTGGGTGCCTCCCGGGGGCCGCCGCAACGGGTCGGCCCGCACCCGGACGAACTCAGGGCACCTTGACCTGCGGGCGGGTCGCGGCCGGCGCCGGGGCGAAGTGACCGGCCAGCGGCAGCACCGCCAGGATCAGCACCATCGGCGCGAGCAGCGCCCACCGGTACGAACTGGCGTCGGCGATCGCGCCGACCAGCGGGGAGCCGATCAGGAAGCCGACGTAGTTGAACAGGTTGAGCCGGGCCACCGCCGCGTCGGAGTCGTCCGGGAAGAGCCGCCCGCCGGCCGCGAAGACCTGCGGGATGATCGCGCAGATGCCGAACCCGAGGATGGTGAAGCCCGCGATGCCCACCCACTCGCCGGGCGCGGCCGCGGCGACGGCGAACCCCAGGGCTGCCAGCGTGGCACCCGCGCGGACCACCGCGACGGCGCCCCAACGCTGCACCGCGCGGTCGCCCAGGGTGCGGCCGAGCAGCATCGCGACCATGTAGCCCAGGTAGGAGAGCTTGGCGACGTCGTCCGGGCTGCCCAGGCCGTCGGTGAGGTACTTGACGCTGTAGTTGGAGACCGAGGCGTCGGCGATGTAGGCGACGGCCATCGCCAGGCAGAGCGGCAGCAGCGGCCGCCACGGGATCGAGCGGGCGGCGGCCTCACTGGCCTCCCGGACGGCGTCGCCCAGCTCGGCCGGCCCGGCGAAGCGGGTGCCGGCCAGCAGCGCCAGCGGGATCAGGACGGCGGCCGCCGTGCCGAAGAGGGTGAACAGGCTCAGGTGGTAGTGCGAGCCCAGGCCGGCGACGGCGGCGCCGAGGATGCCGCCGAGGCTGAACGCGGCGTGGAAGCCGAGCATGATCGAGCGGCCGTAGCGGTGCTGGAGGCCGACCCCCAGCATGTTCATGCTGGCGTCGAGCGCACCCACCAGCAGGCCGAACGCGCCGAGCGCGAGGGCGAGCTGCCAGAGCGAGCCGCCCAGGCCGACGGCGGCCAGCGTGAGGCACAGGACGGGCTGGACGATCCGCAGCACGCTGCGCGCGCTGGTCCGCTTGACCAGCTGCTCGGAGGTGATCGAGCCGACGCCGGCCAGCACCGGCACGGCGGCCAGGAACACCGGCAGCAGCCCGTCGCTGAGCCCGTACCGGTCCTGGATCTCCGGGATGCAGGTGACCAGCAGGGCGAACGTGACGCCCTGGAGCAGGAAGCTCACGGCGAGGGCCGCGCGTGCCTGCCGGAGGCGGTCCGGGATCTCGGTGCTCATGCGGACCTCACTACCGGCCGGTACGACGATGTTGGCGTGAGCGTAGGCGGTCCGGTGGCTTTTGGGGAGGGTCCGGGGCCGGGTGATCGCGGCGCCAGGATCAGTTCACGCCCGGACGGCGTCATGGCCGCCGGTAGGTCCCGCCGGTTTCCTGTCATCGGCCCCCCTTGCCGAGCCCCGGTACCGAACCACGGGGACACCAGGAGGAGGTTTCCGCGCGCCGTGGACGTTGCCGCCCGGGCACCGGACCGGGAGAAAACCGGCCACCCGGAACAGCGGGTCGGCTCACGCCCGCTGCCGGTTTCCGGCCCGAGGCGCATCCCCGCAGGTGGCGGGTGGTGCGGCGGCCGGCGGCGGCTTTGGGAAATTCCCAGAAACCTCCTTGGTGCCGCTCACCGGTGGTGGGACATCCGTTCGATCGACAGTGTTCGAGGTGTCGGGGTGCGGCTCGACCGGACGGGACGACCGCACGACGACAGGGGGTACGGCCGGCGGAGGGAAACCCGTGTGCAGATCATCACCGGCACGGGCTTACCGACCTGACCGCAGGACGGACTTGGTGTCCGGGGGTGGAACGGCCGCGCCGGCGGCCGCGCTCGCCACCCCCGGACGCACCGTCACTGCGGAGCGTCCGGAGTGTCCGTGGCACCCTGGGTGCCGGGGGCGCCCGGGACGGCGGCGGTACTCGGTTCACCGGCACTCGGCACGGCACCAGTGCTCTGCGCGGGAACGGGGGTCGGATTGGTCAGGACGGGTGCGGTGGCGGGATCGACGATCACCGGGCCGCAGTTCCTGCCCTCCGGCTGCTCGCCGCAGACCTGGAGCCGGCTGTCGGGCCGGGAGGCGTCGACCATCGGGGAGTAGGAGTCGTACCCCCAGTGGACCAACGCCGTCTGGTGCTGGCCGGCGGCGTTGGTGACGGTCGCCGTGAACCCCACGGACGCGTCCGTGATCTTGGCCCAGGCGGCCTTGCAGTGCGGGCTGTACCGCACGTAGATGGTCATCTGCTTCACGTTGGCGCTGGAGATCGTGACGGCGTCGGCGCTGCAGCCCGCCGCCTGCGGGTCCTTCCCCACGCAGCCCGCCGCCTCGCACGAACCGTGGACCGCCCCGACGGGGGTGGCCGACGGTGACGGCGAGGCCACCGCGGACGGGGCCGCCGCCTGCGACCGGTCGAGCAGACCGGTCGACACGACGGCTGCGACGACCGTCAGCAGCACGGCCGCCGCGGCCGCCCACCGGCCGGACCGCGTGCCCGGCAACCAGCGCGGCAGGGCCCTCGGCGCGGCCTCGGTCCCAGCCTCCGGCACCGGCACCGGCACCGGCACCGGCTCGGGTTCGGGTTCGGGTTCAACCTCCGGTTCCGGCTCCGGCTCCGGCTCCGGCTCCGGCTCCGGCTCGGGCTCCGGCTCCGTCCCGGCCGATGCCTGCTCCGGTTGCTGCCCCTGCTGCGCCGAGGCCCACAGCTCCAGCAGCCCGTCCCGCACCGGGTCGGGCACCGCCGCGAGTTCGGTGAGCCGCAGCAGCGCGGGCTCGGTCACCAGCCGCTCCCCGTTCAGCCAGCGCTGCCAGGACGACTTGCTGTAGTGGGTCCGCGCCGCGAGTTCCGTCAGCGTCAGCCCCGAGTCGTCCTTCATCGAGCGCAGCGCCCCGACGAGTTCACGCTCCCCCGCGGGCAGCCCGTCGGGCAGCCCGCGCCAGTTCCCAGCCATGATGAGCTCCCCCTCGACATCCGGTCGGTCCGCGACCGGCGGGAAGCATACACAGGACCGGAGCGCGACCGGGAACCGTCAGAGCACGCCCGAAATCTCGGCCAGATCAGCGATCAGCCCGGTCGCGCCGGCGGCGGTGAGCTTCGCCGGGTCGGTGAGGGCGGTGTGGCCGTACACGTCCATACCGGCGGCGCGGGCGGCCAGCACGCCGTTGACACTGTCCTCGACGACCAGGCAGCGGGCCGGGTCGACGCCGAGGGTGCGGGCGGCGTGCAGGAACAGGTCGGGCGCGGGCTTGCCGACGCCGACGTCCTGGGCGCTGAAGATCCGTTCCTCGGCGAACCAGCCGCGCAGGCCGGTCAGGTCGAGTGCGGTGCGGATCCACTCGTGGTGCGCCGAGGACGCCAGGCAGTAGGGCACGGAGCGCTGCCGGAGGTCCTTCAGCAGCTGCTCCGCGCCCCGGACGGCGGTGAGTTCGGCCTCGAACGCGGCGAACACCCGGGCGTGGAACAGACCGTCGAAGCCCTCGGGCAGCGTCGCGCCGTACCGCTCGCCGATCACGTCGTGGACCCGGTGGGCGGCCGTGCCCATGTAGTCCCGGTAGGAGTCCTCGACCGTGGTCGGGAAGCCGAGTTCGGTCAGGTACTCGGCGAGCAGCCGGTTCGAGATCGGCTCGCTGTCCACGAGCACACCGTCATTGTCGAAGATCACCAGGTCGTAGCTCACCCGGCCCAGAGTAGACCGGCCGGTTCTACTTGCCGCCGGAGGCCAGCTCCCGGGAGCGGTCGCGGGCCGCCTCCAGGGCGCTCAGCAGAGCCGCCCGGACACCGTGGTTCTCCAGCTCGCGGATCGCGGAGATGGTGGTGCCGGCCGGCGAGGTGACGGCCTCGCGCAGCTTGACCGGGTGCTCGCCGGAGTCGCGCAGCATCACCGAGGCGCCGATCGCGGACTGCACGATCAGGTCGTGCGCGACGTGCCGGGGCAGGCCGAGCAGGATGCCCGCGTCGGTCATCGCCTCGACCAGGAAGTAGAAGTACGCGGGGCCGGAGCCGGAGAGCGCGGTGGCCGCGTCCTGCTGGGCCTCCGGCAGCCGCAGCGCCTTGCCGACCGAGCGGAAGATCTCCTCGGCCCGCTCCAGGTGCGCCTCGGTGGCGTGCGAGCCGCCCGAGATCACCGACATGCCCTCGTCCACCAGGACGGGCGTGTTGGGCATCACCCGGACGACGGCGGTGCCGACCGCGAGACGGGCCTCGAACCAGCGGGTCGGGATGCCGGCCGCCGCCGAGATGACCAGCCGGTCCGGCGCGACGTGCGGGGCGAGCTCCTCCAGCAGGGTGCCCATGTCCTGCGGCTTCACCGCGAGGATCAGGGTGTCGGCGAGCTTGGCCGCCTCGGCGTTGGTCACCACGGTGACGCCGTACCTGGTGGCGAGCTCGGCGGCGCGCTCGGGGCGGCGGGCCGTCACCAGGACGTCCGCCGGGTCCTTGCCGGCCCGCAGCAGGCCCGAGAGCAGGGCCTCACCGATCTTTCCGGTGCCGAGAAAGGCGATCTTCTGTCCGTGTGCCGCGCTGCTGCTCATAGCCGCTCCTTCGTACGGTGCTGCGGCCATCCTCGCACCGCGCGCGGGCCCGCAGCGCAGCCGTCCACCCTGCGGGCAGGCCCCGGTGCGCACCGCCCCGTAGGGGCCGAACTCGGGGTTCTCCCCTATGGCTTCCGGGCGGAAGGCGGCGCACCGTGGAGGTATGGCACACGGAGACTTGTCCCGACGCGACAACCAGCAGCTCGCCGTCGCCTCGGCGACGATGGGGCCTTGGAAGACGGCCGCAGGGGTCGGTGCGGTGGTGGGCGGTGCGGCGCTCGGGGTGGAAGTGATCACCGGGCACTGGTCGCTCGACATCCTGGCCGGCCCGGTCGGCTGGGCGCTGTTCTTCTTCTTCCTGGTGGGCACGGTGGGCGGGCGGCTGCGCCCGGACGCCGGCGACCGGCGGATCCGGCGGTGGGCCGCCGAGCACCCGTGGCAGTCGGCGATGCCGGCGGCCGGGCTGCTGCTCGTCCTGAACACCCTGGCGCAGACCTTCCTCGGCGACGCGAGCCTGATCGGGGCCTTCCTGGTCTCGCTGCTGCCGGCCGGGCTCCTGCTGGCCGTCGCGGGAGTGGCCGGCTCGGTGAAGGAGGCCCGCAAAAAGGGGTAATCGTCGCAGAGCGCACACGAATTCAACACCTGGTGTGCCCCCGGACAGGGAGGTGTCACCCGGGCTCGGCATACTGACGCGATGCCGATAGCCGAAGATCCGGATCCCCGCCCGTCCGAGGGGTCCGAGCCGGGCGGGACGGACCCGTTCGAGAACCTCGTCCTGGACGAGGAGTTCGTCAGGGGTGCCACCGTCAAGGAGCAGTCCGGGCGGACCAGGATGCTCACCGCCCGGTGGAAGCACCAGCCGCCGGTCGACCCGGGCGGGCGCCGGTCGGTACCCGGACCGCGCGGCCGCACCCGGCGGTTCCGCCGCGGCCCGCGGCCGGTCGACCCGTGGGGCAACAGCCGGCGCCCGAAGCGGGACTGGCGGGCACCGCTGTTCGTCGTCCTCACCGTCGCCGTGCTGCTCGCCGCGCTCAACATCGACGGCCTGCGGGACTGGTACCACGGCAAGGACCAGGCAGCGCCGCCCGTCAGCGCGCCGAGCGTCGGCCCGGAGACGGCACAGCCCACCGCGGCCCCGCCACCGGTGGCCGAGCAGACGCCGACCGTCGACCACCCGTGGGCCGGCTCGCCCGCCGAGGGCTGGCCGGCCGGGCCGGACGCGATCGTGCTGCCGCCGGCGCAGGCGGTCGGCCGTTTCACCGAGGAGCAGGTCACGGCCCAGCTGAAGCTGGTCAAGGACTTCCTGACGGCGGCCAACCTGGATCCGGCGGTCGTCGCGGGCGGCCGCCCGCAGACGGCTCTGGACCTGCTGGGCCGCGAGGAGCAGGACCCGGCCGCCAAGGCGGTCGACCACCCCAGCGAACAGAACGACCCGACCTACCTGTTCAGCCGCTTCGACCCGCGGGACGCGATCCCGGTCGGCGACGTGCGAGTGCAGGGCCGGACGACCTTCGAGGACGACGGCGAGAAGGGCGTCCTCGTCCACACCGACTACACCTTCGCGTACGCGCTGCGCCCGGGCCCGGAGGCCGCGAAGGCCGTACCGGTGCCGAAGCCCTCGGCGAGCGGGCGGCCGGCGGCGCCGCAGGACACGTCCACGGCGAAGCCGGTGGGCTGGAGCGTCCGCACGGCCGGGGACGTCAGCGGCGACACCCGGACCGCCCGCACCATCATCCGGCGCACGCTCGACTTCCGGTTCTTCGACCCGGCCAGGTACAGCAACAGCACGAAGAAGATCAGCCTCGCGAAGATCAACAGCAACGCCGGCAACAGCGCCTGCTACGTCTACGACGGCTTCTACCACCCGCAGTTCGACCAGTTCGCACGGCCCGCCCTGCCGGGGATCCCGGAGCCCACCGGACCGACCACCGACCCGTACGACCGGAGCGGGCCGCTGCCCGAGTACGACCCGGACGCGCCTGCGGACTGCGGCACCGTCAGCCGGAGCTGAGCGCCCTCAGCGCTTGCGCCTGCCCCGGCCCGGCGCCCTGCCGTCGGGCCGGCCGGTGCGGCCCGCCTGCCGCCGCTGGTAGCGGTCGGCGGCCTGCTCGTAGCGGGCCCGCAGGACGGACTCGCCGGGAGCCTCGACGAGGCTGCGGGCGAAGTACGCGAGGAGGCCGCCGACGCCGCCGATGATCCAGACCGCGCCGAGCGACTTGTCCTCGGCCATCCAGCCGGTGAGCGCGTCCCTGCCCTCGGTCAGCAGCTTCCAGTTCCGCAGGGCCGCCAGGCAGGAGCAGACCGCGACGGCCGCCACCAGCAGGCCGTAGACGAAGCCCCCGGCGTCGGACTGCTGGACGCCCTGCACGCCGAAGCGCAGCAGGAGGGCGCCGGCGGCGGCCGCGAGCAGGGCGCCGAGGGGGACGAGGACGCGGCGCAGCCGGTAGCCGGAGCCGCGCTCGACCCAGCTGGTGCCGAACCAGCGGATCGCCTCCGGTTCGGGGGCGCCGTCGGCTCTGGTGCTGGGGGTGCGGTCGTCGTTCACGAGTCCGATTATCACCTGCCGGGGGCCGGACGACGGAGGAGCCGCCCCGGCGTGCGGGGCGGCTCCTGCGTCGGACGGGTGGGGCGGGCGAGGTCAGCCGAGCCGGCTGACGTCGCGGACGGCGCCCTTGTCGGCCGAGGTGGCCATCGCGGCGTACGCCTTCAGCGCCGCGCTGACCTGGCGGTCGCGGTTCTTCGGCCTGTAGCCGCCCTCGGCCTCCAGCTTCAGCCGGCGCTCGTGCAGCTCCTCGAAGGAGACCTGCAGCTCGACCGTGCGGCCGGGGATGTCGATGGCGATGATGTCGCCGTCCTCGACCAGCGCGATGGTGCCGCCGGAGGCCGCCTCGGGCGAGGCGTGGCCGATCGACAGGCCGGACGTCCCGCCGGAGAACCGGCCGTCGGTGATCAGCGCGCAGGCCTTGCCCAGGCCCCGGCCCTTGAGGAAGGAGGTCGGGTAGAGCATCTCCTGCATGCCGGGGCCGCCCTTGGGGCCCTCGTAGCGGATGACGACGACGTCGCCCTCCTTGACCCGCTTGGTGAGGATCGCGTCGACCGCGTCCTCCTGCGACTCCAGCACCACGGCCGGACCGCTGAACGTCCAGATCGACTCGTCGACGCCGGCCGTCTTCACGATGCAGCCGTCCTCGGCGAGGTTGCCGTAGAGCACCGCGAGGCCGCCCTCGACCGAGTACGCGTGCTCGACGCTGCGGATGCAGCCGTCGGCGGCGTCCGTGTCCAGGGTGTCCCAGCGCTCGGACTGCGAGAAGGCGGTGGCGGAGCGGACGCAGCCGGGGGCGGCGTGGAACAGCTCGACGGCCTTCGGGGAGGGCGAACCGCCACGGATGTCCCAGGTCTTCAGCCACTCGTCGAGCGAGGAGGAGTGCACGGTGTGCACGTCCTCGTTGAGCAGCCCGCCGCGGTACAGCTCGCCGAGGATGGCGGGGACGCCGCCGGCCCGGTGGACGTCCTCCATGTAGTACTTGCCGTTGGGCGCGACCTTGGACAGGCACGGCACCTTGCGCGAGATGGCGTCGATGGCGCGCATGTCGAAGTCCACCTCGGCCTCCTGGGCCGCGGCGAGCAGGTGCAGGATCGTGTTGGTCGAGCCGCCCATCGCGATGTCGAGCGCCATGGCGTTCTCGAACGCGGCGCGGGTGGCGATGTTGCGCGGCAGGACGGAGTAGTCGTCCTGGTGGTAGTGCCGCTGGGTGATCTCGACGATGTTGCGGCCGGCGTCCTCGTACAGGGCGCGGCGGGCGGTGTGGGTGGCCAGCACCGAGCCGTTGGCGGGCAGCGAGAGGCCGATCGCCTCGGTCAGGCAGTTCATCGAGTTGGCGGTGAACATGCCCGAGCACGACCCGCAGGTCGGACAGGCGTTCTCCTCGATGATCGCGATGTCCGCGTCCGAGACGTTCTCGTTCACGGCGTCGGAGATCGCGTTGACCAGGTCGAGCTTGCGCACGGTGCCGTCCACCAGGACGGCCTGGCCGGCCTCCATCGGGCCGCCGGAGACGAAGACCGTCGGGATGTTGAGGCGCAGCGCGGCCATCAGCATGCCGGGGGTGATCTTGTCGCAGTTGGAGATGCAGATCAGGGCGTCCGCGCAGTGCGCGTTGACCATGTACTCGACCGAGTCGGCGATCAGGTCGCGCGAGGGCAGCGAGTACAGCATGCCGGCGTGGCCCATCGCGATGCCGTCGTCGACCGCGATGGTGTTGAACTCGCGCGGGATGCCGCCGGCCGCCTGGATGGCCTCGGAGACGATCCGGCCGACCGGCTGCAGGTGGGTGTGGCCCGGCACGAACTCGGTGAAGGAGTTGGCCACCGCGATGATCGGCTTGCCGAAGTCCTCGCGGGCTACACCGGCGGCCCGAAGGAGCGCGCGGGCGCCTGCCATGTTGCGACCGTGGGTGACCGTACGGGACTTCAGCTCGGGCACTGTGTCCACTCCTTCGGAGGCTGCTGCGGCCGGTGCGTTGGTGGGAGGGTGCAGGGCCGCTGGTAGCTATCGAGCGTACGCCCCCCGTCCAGCGGACGGACGCCGCGTCCGCGATGCGGTCAGCCGGGTCGAAGTGTGGTCGGGGCGCGGTCGGGCCGCGGTCGGGGCGCGGTCGCGTTCCGACGGCGGCCCCGGGCGCGGTCAGCGCACCCGCGCCGGGGTGGCCAGGTGGAGGCGGGTGAAGGCGAGTGCCTCGGCGAGGTCGGCCTCGCGTTCGGCGGCGGAGGCGGAGCGGCGGGTGTTGACCTCCAGGACGACGTGGCCGTCGAATCCGGTGCGGGCCAGGTGCTCCAGGAGCTCGGCGCAGGGCTGGCTGCCCCGGCCGGGGATCAGGTGCTCGTCCTTGCCGGAGCCGCTGCCGTCGGCGAGGTGGATGTGGGCGAGCCGGTCGCCCATCCGGCCGACCATCTCCAGGGCGTCGATCCGGGAGGTGGAGGCGTGCGAGAGGTCGATGGTGAAGTGCCGGTACTCCTCCTCGGTGACGTCCCAGCCAGGGGAGTAGGCGAGCACCTCGCGGTCGCGGTAGCGCCAGGGGTACATGTTCTCGACGGCGAAGCGGACGTCGGTCTCGCCCGCCATCCGGCCGATGCCCCGGACGAACTCGCGGGCGTACTGGCGCTGCCAGCGGAACGGCGGGTGGACGACGACGGCGCTCGCGCCGAGCTTCTCGGCGGCCGCCCTGGCGCGGACGAGCTTGGTCCACGGGTCCGTGGTCCAGACCCGCTGGGTGATCAGCAGGCAGGGGGCGTGGACGGCCAGGATCGGCATCCGGTGGGTGTCGGAGAGGCGGCGGAGCGCCTCGATGTCCTGGCTGACCGGGTCGTTCCAGACCATCACCTCCACCCCGTCGTAGCCGAGCCGTTCGGCGAGCTCGAAGGCGACGCCGGTGGACTCGGGGTAGACCGAGGCGGTGGACAGCGCGACCTTGGTGTCCGGGATGTGCAGTGCGGGGTGCGGGGGGAGCACCAGCCGGTCGGTGGTGCGCAGCAGCGGGGCGGCCTTCGCGGCCGGCTTCCTGGCCGCCTTCTTCGCGGCCTTCACCGCGCCGACGGTCTTCACCGCCCGCTTCACGGCGGCCTTGCGGGTCGGTTTCGGTGCCCGGGCCGGCTCGGCCTGCTCCGCGGGCCCGGCGGACTTCGCGGCGGACTTCGCAGCGCGCTTGGCGGGTTTGGCGGGCTTGGCCGTCCGAGCCGCCCGAGCTGCACTGGAGGCGGCCTCGACCGTGCGTCCAGCGGCCGTGCCCGCCCTGGCCCGGCGCGGCCCGGCAGGCCGCGGCTGCCCCGGATCGGCAGCGCGGCCCTCCTGCGTCCCGTCCTCGCCCGCTGGTTGCGCCACGGGAGACAGCGTAAGCGGACGGGGCCCGGAACGGGACGTACCGGCAGGATGCGTCACATCGCGGGTGGTCAGCCGGTGAGGGCCGCGCGTCGGCGGTCGGCGGGGCTGTCCAGGGTGTCGAGGCGGCGCAGGATGATGCCCTCGCGCAGGGCCCAGGGGCAGATCGCGAGTTCGTCCAGCCCGAAGAGGTCCATCGAGGCGTCGGCGACCAGGGCGCCCGCGAGCAACTGCCTGGCCCGGCCGGCTGAGACCCCCGGGATCTGCGCGCGTTCGCCGACCGACATCGCGCAGAGCTTGGGCAGCCACGCCGAGAGTCCGGCCCGGGTGAGCCGGCGGGCGGCGTACTGGCCGGCCTCGGCGGGGGCGGCGCCGGTCATTCGGGCGAGCTGCTTGAAGGTCTTGGAGGTGGCCACCGCGTGGTCGGGCGGCCCGAGCCGGGCGATCTCGCCGACCACGCCGGCGATCTCGGCGCGGATGTGGCGTCTGAGCCGGCGCAGGTCCTCCGGGTCGGCGATGTCGCCCGGCAGCCAGCCGGCGGTCAGCCGGCCCGCGCCGAGCGGCAGCGAGCACGCGACGTCGGGCTGTTCGTCGAGGCCGCAGGCGATCTCCAGCGAGCCGCCGCCGATGTCGAGGTTGAGCAGGCGCCCGGAGGACCAGCCGAACCAGCGCCGGACGGCGAGGAAGGTCAGCCGGGCCTCGTCCTGTCCGGAGAGCACCCGCAGTTCGACGCCGGTCTCCTCGGCGACCCGTCGCAGCACGGCCTCGCCGTTGGCGGCCTCGCGCACGGCGGAGGTGGCGAACGGCAGGACGTCCACGACGCCCTTGTCCTCGGCGACCCGGATCGAGGAGGCGATCATGCCGACCAGCTTGTCCACGCCGGCCTCGCCGATGGCGCCCTCGGCGTCGAGCAGTTCGGCGAGCCGCAGCTCCGCCTTGTGGGAGTAGGCGGGCAGCGGGGCAGCACCGGGATGGGCGTCCACCACGAGGAAGTGGACGGTGTTGGAACCTACGTCTAGAACACCGAGTCGCATAACGCTCCACGCTACGCGATTCGAACGTCGGGCGGCCCTGGCCTGCGCATTTCGATCCCGTACCGGTCCCCGGGGAGCCGGCCGGCCACGTTGACGACCAGTCAGTTCACCTGCCCTGCCTACAGTTCGGTCCGGCCAGGCGGCGGGGTGTCACCGCGCGGCGGCCGGCAGCGGGCGTCCACCCAGCGCCGGGCCTCGGCCGGCACGTCGGTGATCAGCCCGGTGGCCTCGCGGTCGGACATCAGCTGCCAGGACGCCTCGTCGTCCAGCGTCCAGACGTAGACCTGCCGGCCCGCCTGCCGTTCGGCGGTGATCCTCGCGGCGGTGGCGAGCCCCTCGTCGAGGGCGAGGCCGTCCAGCGGGAGGCCGGCCGTCGGGTCCTGGATGGCGACGCCCTGGATCAGGACGACCGGGAGATCGGGGGCGGCGGCGTGGGCCTGCTTGAGGTGCTCGGCGGAGAACGAGTAGAGGACGACGTCGGCATGGCTGTCGGCGGCCATCCGGGCGATCCGGGGCACGTCCTCGCCCCGCTGCCACTTGATCTCCATCAGCAGCCTGGTCCGGGTGCCGGCCAGCCGGGCGAGCAGCTGCTCCAGGGTCGGCACCGGATGGGGGCCGCCCGGGCCCACCGTGACCCGCAGGGCGGCGATCTGCGCGGCCGTGAGGTCGGCCACCGCGCCCTTGCCGTCGGTGACCCGGTCGACCGTGGAGTCGTGCATCAGGACGGGCACGCCGTCCCTGGTGGTCTGGACGTCGGTCTCCAGCCAGTCGGCGCCGCCCTTCAGGGCCACCTCGAACGAGGCCATGGTGTTCTCCGGCGCGGCCCTGGGCGCGCCGCGGTGCCCGATCACCACCGGCTGGTCGCAGACCTTCGGGGCGGCGGCGAGCTGGGCGCGCAGGGCCACCGGCGGGGGGCCCTGCGCGCCGGGCGGGGCGGCGCAGCCGGCCGTCGGCAGCACCAGCAGGACGAGGGCGGCGAGGGCGGCCGCGCGGGCGCGGGGCGGAACGGTCACGACGGGACTCCGGTTCGGTGGTGCACGTCCGGGCAGGGGCCGGACGAATCACCGGGAATGATGCGACGAAATGATGTGACGGGATGATGTGACAACCCGTCAATTCATCGGGCTGTTCTCATGATGCGTCTGCCGGTGCCGGCCGCACGGCGGCACCACGCGTACGGTCACCCGTACGGCCAGCCGGACCGGCCGCCGCACGGGGCACCGCCGGCCTCTCGTCTCACAGCAGGCCGTCCCAGAACTGCTCGACGAGGACGGCCCACCAGTTCTCCGGGTCGTCGAAGACCGTCCCGTCGAGGGCGGCCAGGCCCCACTGGAGTTCGGCCACGGCCGGCCCTGCCGCGTACGGGTGCAGGCCGCGCAGCCGCGGCAGCCGGTCGGCGAACAGGGCGAGGCAGCGGACGAAGGACGCCAGGTCGGCGTTGCAGTAGCGGGCCGTGGCGTAGTCCGGGTCGATCGCGCGGACCTGGCCCCGTGCGGTGTCCACGGTGATCAGCGACCAGCCGTCGGTGCCGAGCACCAGTTGCGACACCAGCTCCTGGCCGGCCCGGACGGTCGCCCGGGTGCCCCGCCCCAGCCCGGCGAGGTGGCCGGCGGCCTCGGGGAGCACCGGCCCGGTGCGGGTGCCGTCCAGCACGCCGTCCGGGCGCGGGTGGTGGAGCGCGAAGTACCCCTCGACCTCCACCGGGACGCCGATCCGCAGCAGCGCCCGGGCCGTCACCTCCGGCAGGTCGGCCCGCAGCACGTCGGCGGGGTCGAAGCGGCACACCCCCTGCGGGCCGAACTGCTCCGTCAGCCGGGCCGACAGCGTCCGGTCGGGCTCGGCCGGGGCGGCCGGCACCGCACGGGGGAACGGCACCCGGTTGCGCCGCGCGGGCGCGGGCTGCCCGGCCTCGGCCGCGGGCACCGGCAGGGCGCGCACGGCCTGGGCCCGGTGGTCGAAGCGCGGACCGTACGGCAGGTCGAACGTCACCCGGACGGCGGGCAGTTCGGCGGCCAGGGCGTGCGACCAGTAGCCGCCCGGCAGTGCGGCGATCCGCAGGTCGGTGTGGACGGCGAGGACGTCCTCGGCCCGGACGCCCTGCTCCTGCAGCCAGCGCCACCCCCGCAGCGCCGGGTGGGCCTGGCCGGGCGCGGAGCGCAGGGCCAGGGTCTGCTGCTCGCCCAGTTCGTCACGGTACGTCAGTTCGGCCCGGGTGCCCGCCCCGGTGACCGGGGGCAGCGCCGGGTCGTACGAGCCGGCGCCCAGGCTGTCCCGGTAGAGCCGGATCACCTCGGGCACGGGCACGGACGGCCAGACGCTCAGCGCGCCGGTCACCCGGTCGACGACGGCGCAGGCCGCGCCGATCTCCTCGGGCGCCCGGCGCTCGCCGGTCAGCGGGTCCACCCGGACCGGGGACGGGTCGCCCCACAGCACCCAGCCGAGGTCGAACTCGTGGGAGTGCACCCTGCGGCTGCCCGTGGCGGAGTCCGCCGACGCCCGGGGCAGGTCGCCGTTGATCCAGCGGTGGGCGGTGTCGACCGCCTGGGCTCGGGTGGTCACGCGTCGGCGCTCCTGGTGCTGGGGGTGTCGGTCTGCGCCGGCGGCGCCGCCGGGGCCGCCGCCTGGCGCGGGCGGTGCTCGGCGAGGTCCAGCGGGCGGCCGTCCGGGTCGAGGGCGATCGCCCACAGCCCGTGGTCCGCGCTGTGCAGCGGCGCCGGGCCCTGCCGGCCCGTCTGGTGGTCCAGGTAGACCACGGCCCCCTGGTGGCTGACGGCGTTCCAGGCGTGCGAGCGCCCGTACCCGTCCACCGTGAGCAGCAGCGCCTGTGCGCCGTGCCCGGCCCGGCGCAGCTCGCCCGCCAGCCGCTCGTGGGCCCCGGTGCCGTCGCCCAGGTCGCGGAACGCCGCGCCCAGCTCCCGCTCGGCGCGGTCCCGGCCGCCGCGCTCGCCCGCGTCGCCCTCGGTGGGGATGCGCGGGGCGGCGCAGGCGGGGTGCCCGGAGAAGGTGTCGACGGCCGACAGTGCGATCTCCAGGCCGTTGTTGGCGCGGCCCGGCTCGCCGTACCCGCCGTCGTTGACCACCTCGGCCCAGCCGCCGGCCGCCGGATCCGGGTGCCGCACGGGCAGGCCGTCGGCGCCCCGGGGCACCCGTCGCTCGACCTCGGCCTGGTGCTGCGGGTCGACCGGTCCGAGGCCGCCGGGCACGCCGTACGGGCGGCTGTCCGCGATGCTGCGGGGCCGCACCGCGGCCTGGGGCCCGTCGTCGCCCGGTCCGCCGCGGTCGCGCAGCGCGACGGCCATCACCATCACCTGGCCGGTGGCCACCGGAGTGGCCCAGGAGCCGACACCCTCCCCCGCGAGGCCGTCCGGGCGGCGGCGCGACTCGCCCGCGCCCAGGCCGGCGCCCGCGCCCGGCACCGCTCCCGACCCCTCGGCCGCGAACCGGCCCGGCCCGGGAGTGAGGACGGGGGCGGCACCCACCGGCCCCGGGGCGACCGCGCCCGCGCCGGGGCGTGCCC